>CBFGVD010000428.1:0-3619 GCA_965651965.1 uncultured Verrucomicrobiaceae bacterium
CCCTGGCCCGCGCCCTGGTGGTGCGGCCGAAGTGCCTGCTGCTGGACGAGCCGCTGTCGAACCTGGACGCGAAGCTGCGGATCGAGATGCGGCGGGAGATCCGCCGGATCGTGAAGGAAGGCGGCCTCACCGGCATCTACGTGACCCACGACCAGGAGGAGGCCCTTTCCATGGCGGACCGCATGGCGATCCTGAACCGCGGGAAAATCGAGCAGCTCGGCACCGCGGAGGAAGTGTACCGGAATCCGCGCACCGCCTTCGTCTCCGGCTTCATCGGGGAGACGAATCTGATCCGCGGGAATGTCCTGGAGGTGCGGGGGGAGTATGCCATGGTGGATACCGCGGCGGGCCCGCTGGTCGGGCGCGTGACCCGGCCGGAGTGGACCCCCGCGCCGGGGGAGGATGTCCGCCTGTCCATCCGGCCGGAGGCCTGGCGGATGGAGGCCCCGGAGCGGGAAAACGCGGTGGAGGGGAAAATCATCGAGCGCAGCTACCTGGGCCAGCGCATCCAGTACGTGGTGGCCACCGCGGCGGGGCCGCAGCAGGTGGTGGAGCTGAATCCCCGCTTCGTCCGGGAGCCGGGGGAGGCGCTTGTCCGGCTCGGCGCCCGCCATCCGGATGTCGCCGTGCTGCAAGCCTGAGCCGCCATGCGCCGTTTCCTGCCCATCCTGGTGCTTCTCGCCGCGGTCGTGGCCGCGCCCATCCTGCTGCGCCGCGGCTCGGATCTTGCGGCGGCCGGGGGCGCGCAGGACCGCCTCGTCATCATCACCCCGCACAATGAGACCATCCGCTCGGAATTCGGGGAGGCCTTCGCACGCCACTGGCGGGAAAAAACCGGGCGCTCCATTTACATCGATTGGCGCATCCCCGGCGGCACCTCGGACATCGCGCGGGTGATCGATGCTTCCTTCGCCGCCGCGGAGCAGGACGGCCGGGCGGGGGTAGGCATGGATCTTTTCTTCGGCGGCGGGGAGCCGGACTTCAGGGCCCAGGCGGAAAAGGGCCGCTTCGCGGAGCTGGCCGTCTTCACCGCCCGCCCGCACTGGTTCCGGGAGGAGGTCATCCCGGCGCGCTTCACCGGGGAGACCTACTACGACCCGCAGCACCGCTGGACCGGCGTCTGCCTCTCCCAGATGGGCATTTGCTATAACAGGGACTCCGTGAAGCGCCTGGGCGTGCTGCCGCCGCGGCGGTGGGACGACCTGGGGGACCCCGCCTACGCCGGCTACCTCGCCCTGGCGGACCCTACCAAGAGCGGCTCCGTGAACCGCATGTACGAGCTCATCCTCCAGGAGCAGATGCAGCGCGTCATCCGCGAAAAGGGCGACTCCCCGGAGAGCCGGGAGGAAGGCTGGCGCCTCGGCCTGAACCTGCTCCAGCGCATGGCCGCGAATGCCCGCTACTTCACGGACTCCGCCAGCAAGGTGCCGCACGATGTGGCGCAGGGGGATGCCGCCGCGGGCACCTGCATCGATTTCTACGGCCGCTCCTACGAGGAAAAGCTCGGCAAACGCGGCGGCCTGCCGCGCCTGCACTGGATCGCCCCGCTCGGCGGCACCTCCATCTCCGTGGATCCCATCGCCGTTTTCCGCGGCGCCCCGCGCGGGGACATCGCGCAGGAGTTCGTGACCTTCTGCCTCAGCCGGGAGGGCCAGCTGCTCTGGAACCTGCGCGCCGGCCAGCCCGGCGGCCCGCGGGAGACCTCCCCGCGCCGCCTCCCCGTGCGCCGGGATCTCTACGTGCCGGAGACGCTGCCCCTCTTCTCGGATCCCGATGCCCTCCCGTACGAGCGCGGCGGCGGCTTCACCTATGACCGGGAGCTCACCGGGCCCGCCTTCCGCGCCCTGGCCCACATCTTCCGCGCCATGTGCATGGATCCCCACCAGGAGATGAAGCAGGCCTGGCTGGAGATGCGGGCGAATACCGGGCCCGCCGTGAAAATGGAGGACACGCCCGCGGGCCGGGCCTTCTTCGATACCTCCCATGTCTCCTACGAGCGCGTCATGAAGGAGCTCGTCCCCCTGGTCGGGAAGAAGGACCCGCTCGCCACCATGCGGGAAATGGCGGAGGTCTCCGCCGCCTTCCGCGGAAATTACCGCCGGTCCGCCGCCCTCGCGGAGAAGGGAGGCCGCCCGTGAACCGCCGCGCCGCCATCGCCGTCACCGGCCTCGTCACCGCCCTCTTCGCGGTCTTCTTCCTCTTCCCCGCCTTCTCCGTGATCGGGGAGGCCTTCCGCACGCCGGAGGGCGGCTTCACGCTGGATTTCCTGCACGGCGTCTTCCGGAATCCCGTCTACCGGGAGGGCCTGCGGAATGCGCTCGGCCTGGGCATCGCCAGCACCCTGGCCACCTTCCTCCTGGCCTTCCCGCTGGCGCTGCTCTCCCACCGCTATGACTTCCGGGGCCGCGGCGTGCTCGGCGTGCTGATCCTCATCCCCCTGATCCTGCCGCCCTTCGTCGGTGCCATCGGCATCAAGCACATGCTCGGCGTGGAGGGCTCGCTGAATGCCCTGCTCGTCGATTCCGGCCTCATGGATGCGAGGCACCCCGTGGACTGGCTCGCCCGCGGCCGCTTTTGGGGCATCGTGGCGATGAACGCGCTGCACCTCTACCCCATCCTCTACATGAATATCACCGCGGCGCTGTCGAACCTCGATCCCGCGATGGAGCAGGCGGCGGAGAACCTCGGCTGCCCGCCCGCCCGGCGCCTCCTGCGCATCACCCTGCCGCTGGCCATGCCCGGCATCTTCGCCGGCTCCGCCATCGTCTTCGTCTGGTCCTTCACGGAGCTCGGCGTGCCCCTCGTCTTCGACTACACCCGCGTGGCCCCGGTCCAGGTCTTCGATGGCATCAAGGACCTCGGCGGGAATCCCGCGCCCTATGCCCTGGTGGCCGTCATCCTGCTCGTCTCCGCCCTCGTCTTCGCCGTGGCGAAGGCCCTCTTCGGCAGGCAGGGCGCCTTTGCCCAGCCGCGGCCGAAGGCCCGGGGTACGGAGACCCGGCTCACCGGCCTCCGCGCGCTCGGCTGCGCCATGATCTTCGGCGGCGTTTTCCTGCTCGCCTCCGTGCCCCACATCGGCGTCATCCTCCTCTCCCTGTCGGAGGATTGGTACAAGACCGTGCTGCCCCTCGCCCTGAAGTTCGATCACTTCGCGGACGCCCTGGGGCATCCCCTCGTCGTCCCCTCCATCAGGAACAGCCTTTTCTACGCCTCCGGCGCCACCCTCATCGATCTGGTGCTCGGCATCGCCGTCGCCTGGGTCATCGTCCGCAGCAGCATCCGCGGCCGCGCCGTGCTGGATTCCCTGGTCATGCTGCCCCTGGCGGTGCCCGGGCTGGTGCTCGCCTTCGGCTACCTCGCCCTCACGCGGGAGGGGCGGCCGCTCCACTTCCTCATCGGGGAAAACGGGGACCCCGCGCTGCTCCTCATCGTCGCCTACGCCGTCCGCCGGCTGCCCTACGTGGTGCGCTCCGCCGTGGCCGGGCTGCAGCAGGCGGATCCCGTGCTGGAGGAGGCCGCCCGCACCCTCGGCGCGGGCTGGTTCCGCACCCTGCGCCGCATCTCCGTGCCGCTCATCGGCGCGAATCTCGCCGCCGGCTGCATCCTCGCCTTCGCCTTC
>CBFGVD010000429.1:0-3619 GCA_965651965.1 uncultured Verrucomicrobiaceae bacterium
TGGTCCCAGGAATCGAGGATGAAGAATTGATCCTTCCCGGACCCGGTGACGGGGGACCATTTCTGGCCCAGGAACTCCGCGTTCCCCTCCTCCTGCGGGGCGAAGAAGGCGATCTCCCCGCCATCCGTGAGGAAGCGGTTCAGCTCCTCCGCCGCCTTTCCCGCGGGCAGCGGGGCGGCCCAGAAAACGGCGGCCGCGCCGGAGGTATCCAGCGCGGCGAGCTGGGCGGGATCGAGCCGTTCCACGGTTTGCCCGCCCTTGCCGCCCGGCGCGGCGGCGATGGCCAGGTACTCCGCGGCCTCCCCCGGCGGGGCGACCAGCAGGCTCTTCACCGGGCGCGCCGGGCCGTAGGCGAAGAAGGCGGCATTGTCCCGCAGGTTCCCGTCCCCGGGGATGGAGAGCCAGCCGTAGCCCTGCTCTTCCTTCGGCGGGATGGCCAGGGTCTTGCGGAAGCGGAAATTCTGCCCGGCCAGGGTGACATTGCCGGTATTCCGCACGCTGTTGAGCGTGACGGTGAGCGGGAGATTGAGGGGGGCGGCGCTATCGTCGCTGCGGGTGATCTCGATATCCAGCGCCACCTGATCCCCGCTGCGGCGGGAGGAAAGGATGCGCAGCGCCTGGTTCGGCGAGGATTCCCCGCCGAGCGCGAGCACCCGCAGCTTCGGCGGCTGGGGCAGGGAAGCCAGCGCGGCGCGGACGGAATTCCAGCGGTCGTTGAGCGGCTCCCAATTCGTGGCCTGCAGGTCGGAGGCGATCCACACTTCCGCGCGCCCCGGGGTCTCGGTCAGGAATTCCGCCGCCCGCGCCAGCAGCGCGGGGAGATCCGCGGCGGTATCCGTGGCGGCGGCGGAGGAAATGCGGGTCAGCACCTCCGGGCTGGGAACATCCTGCGGCCGGCCGGTGGCGCTATCGAGCAGCACCAGGCGGGTGCCGTCCAGATCCGCCAGCGACGCGCGCACGCGCTCCAGGGCAAGATCCCGGCGGGAGACGGACCCGCCCTCCGGCGTGACCTCCATGCTCGCGGAGCGGTCCAGGATGAAGACGACGAGATCCGGGTGGCCGCCGCCCCAGCCCAGCATGCCGCCCAGCAAGGGCCGCGCCGCCGCGCCCACCAGCGCGGCGATGCCCAGCGCGCGGCACGCCAGGATCAGGATGTGCCGCAGCTTCTTCTTCCCCCGGGACTCCCGCGTGGCCTTCAGCAGGAACTGCATGGCCGCCCACATCACCGTCTTGTGCCGCCTGCGGTTCAGCAGGTGGATGACGATGGGGATGCCGGCGGCGAGAAGGCCCCAGAGGATGAGGGGTTGGAGGAAAGACACGAAGAAGGGGAATTACTAATTTCTAAGCACTGATTTTTAAACGAAGGCGGAAGCAGGGATCACTTTGAGCTTTTGAGGATAGCGGCGAGGATGCGTCGGCTTCGCGGTAGAGGGGACGGAGGGTTTCGAGGGCCGGCGAAGCATCGGATGCGGCACCAAGCAAGCGGAGCCAGAGGCGGGATTCGACGGCTTCCTTTTTCGAGACGCCGATTCGGTAGATGCAGTCAGCCCGGGATGCCGCGTTGTTGGCTTCAACGTAATTCGCCGCCACCGAACCGGAAGACCGGAGAAGCTGCTTGAGGTCCACCCATTGCGATCTCGTCCAGCGGTGCCCCGACACGCACTGCCGAACTGCCAGCGCGAACCGGAAGGTCCTTTCCTCCAGATCGAATTTCCGTCCCTCGTCCTGATTTCCCTCCACACTCCCGTTTAAAAATTAGTGCTTAGAAATTCGTCATTTGCCTTTAGCTGTGTCCCTTCTTCGGCAGCCGCGCCGTCAGGAAATCCCTCAGCAGCGGCTCCAGCGGCGTGTCGGTCGGCACGAGCTGGTAGTCCGCGGCGGCGTCGTGGCACTTCGTCCGCACGGCGGCCAGGAACTCGCGGAGGGCGGTATGGTATTCGTCGGCGATGAGGTTCGGCTCCACGACCAGGGAGGTGCCGTCTTCCATGTCCACGAAGCGGTGCGGCCGGTCGAATTCGAAGCCCAGCTCCTGCGGGTCCATCAGGTGGAAGACGCAGATGTCGTGCTTGCGGTAGCGCAGGTGCTGGAGCGCGTCGGAAAAGGCCTGCGTGTCGGTGAAGAGGTCGGAAAGGATGACGACGAAGGCGCGCTGGCCGATCTTTTCCGCGATGGTGTGGAGCGCGGGGACCAGTCCGGTATCGCCGGAAGGCTCCAGCTTCCCGAGCGTGTCGAAGATGTGCTGGAGGTGCGCCGGCCGGCGGCTGGGCGGGACTTCCAGGTGGAGCTTGTCCGTGCAGACGGAGAGCCCGGCGGCATCGCCCTGGTTGACCAGCAGGTAGGCCAGGGAGGCGGCGATACGGTTGGCATAGGCGATCTTCGCTTCCCCCTGGCCGTGGAATTTCATCGAGCCGGAAGCATCCACCACGAAATAGGCGCGGAGGTTCGTGTCGGCCTCGAATTCCTTGATGTAAAAGCGGTCCGAGCGCGCGAAGGCCTTCCAATCGAGGCGGCGGGTGTCGTCGCCCGCCACATACTTGCGGTATTCCGCGAACTCCACGGAGGACCCGCGGTGCGGCGAACGGTGCTTCCCCGCCACGTTCCCGAGCATCGGCACGCGCGTCTCCAGGGGAATCGCGCCGAGCCTTGCCAGCAGCCCGCTATCGAGAAATTCGTATTTCATTTCCGCTCGGCTTCGGGGTGGATGCGGAGGATCTCCTCCACGTCGGCGAGGTCTTGATGGCGGCCGACCGCCTTCTTGGAGACGACCAGATCCGGCGGGCTTACATAGGAAAGACGGCCGATGGCGGTCTCGAAGGTTTTCCGGTTTGCCCAAGCCGCGTCGAAATCGAGCCCTTTGACCGTGGTAAGGAAGTCGATGGCATTCGGCGGAATTCCCACGACATACTGAAGGCCCTCGGTCGCCAGATCCTCTTCCGTGACTTCGACCAGGGGAATGCCGAATTCCCGGAATGCACGCGCCACCTTCCGGGCATTCTCCGCGGAGGGCCGGATCCACAGGTCGATATCCTTGGTATAGCGGGGCTGGGTGTAGCGGATCACGGCATAGCCTCCCACGATGAGGTAATCCACTTCATGGGCGTCGAACAACTGCAAGAGTTCTTTGAAGTCGGGGCTCATGGGGCTGGATGTCGTGCATCTTCCGGTAGTCGACCACGAGCTGCCATGCGTTGTCGTTGATGGTGTCCGTGGAGAGCTTCTGCCAATCCCGCAGATGGGCGACGCGCATTTCCTCGTGCGAGGCGAATTTCCTGATGGTCCGGGCGATGGCCATATCGAAAAAATATCACTCCTCCCTCATTTCGCCAATCAGCCGCTCCACCACCTTCTTCGAGGTCATGCCCTGCGATTCCGCGGCGAAGTTCGTGATGACGCGGTGGCCGAGCACGGGCACGGCCACGGCTTCCAGATCCTCCAGGCTGGCCATGTAGCCGCCGCGCAGGGCGGCGCGGGCCTTCGCGCCTAGGATGAGGTACTGCACGGCGCGCGGCCCGGCACCCCAGGCCACGTAGTCCTTGATCCAGCCGGGCGCTTCCGGCGTGCCGGGGCGGGTCTTCCGCACGATGGATACGGCGTAGTCGTAGAGGTGCTCCGGCACCGG
>CBFGVD010000430.1:0-3608 GCA_965651965.1 uncultured Verrucomicrobiaceae bacterium
ACGGGAATTGATGTGGAATCGCCAGGCAATCCGGGCGGTTCCGGCCGAGCCTGGATCACCACGGAGGAACACCGAATCCACGGATAGGGAAGGCCCCGGGGACATTGCTTCCGGGGTTTTTCCGTGAAATCCGTTCCGTGAGCCCGCCGCCAACCCGGATGGCGGATTCGCTCGGGGATGCGGCCTCACGGTCGCCCCGGAATCGCGCGGTCGCCGCAAGCAGCCCGCAAGCAGCCCGCCCGGGCTCCGGGCGGGGCGGGGCGAACCCGCATTCCTAGAAGAGAAAATCCTGTTTTCATGATCTTTCGATCTTGCCAATAAAGATATGTCCTTGACTTGAATCACGCACTATCTTTTCAATCGACGCAATGATCTCATTGCGATGAAATCCGCATTCCTCCCCCCTCTCCTTGCCCCCGGCCTCTGGATCCTGCTCACCGTCTATCCTATCCTCGCTCAGGAGGAGGGAGCCTTTTCCACCGGCTTCAATGTCAGCCCGGCGACCCTGGAAGATAAGACCTATTCGAATGCCACCCCGCTGGCTTTCGGGGCCGCTGCGCGGGAGAACTACGCTCAAACATGGGAAGTACCGGGAAACATGCCGCCCGTGATCAAGCAGGACGGGAACTCATGCGTCGCGGAGGCGCTGTGCTACGGGCTGGCGAGCTATGTGAAGGGCATTCGGATGGACGGGGATTTCAATTACCGCATCTGTGCCGAGGGTTCCCCGGCCTGGTACTACCACGGGGAGAACCCGGTCAGAAATGAAGCACAGGGCCCTTACCTTTCCGTGGACGATGTCGCCCGATCCATGGCAACCCATGGCATCTGCGAGTGGACGGTATATCCCTCCTGGCGAAGCAGGATCACGGAGCGGGCACGCCGCCACGCCGCTCTTCATCGCATGTCATTTGCCGTCAAAACCTTGGAAAAGAAAACGGATGGCGAGGGCCGCGGCCTGGTGGAGCGCATCAAGGACGCGCTCGTCAAACACGAACGGCCCGTGCCCTTCGGCACCCGTGTCGGTGCCGCCTTCTGCAATACCTTCTACCGCGGGGACGAAGTCCGCGGCGGGCGCGCCTATTGCCGCACCTTGGGACCGGGACCCCAGAGCCATTTCATGCTCGTCACCGGCTGGGACGAAGCGATCCAGGCATTCAAGGTTTACAATACGGCGGGAACTTCCTTCGGCGACGAAGGATACATCTGGATGGCCTACGATCTCTTCCGGCAGGAACTCCGCGGGAGCGATGTCCTCGTCGCTTACGAGCCCGAACTCGCGGACCTGAGCCGCTATGATGCCGTGAGCGTGGCAGCACAGGAAAAATTCGCCGCCGGGGGAATCGAGGAAGCGTACTGCAAGCTGGGCGAGCGCCGCGACCGCACCGGGGATTTCGACCAACTGCTCTTCGATCTGGATAGCGCGGATATCGTGGCGGGAAACTTGGCGCCAAGCCAGATACTCACCGCAACCGGAGATGTGAACGTGCGCTCCGCCGCCCCGGTGCGCGTCTCCACGGGAAGCGTGCGCGGCTTGATCTTGCCAGAGCCCCCGCTCGGCGCGATCCGCCGCGGGGAGAGGATCGAACTGCTGGATTTCACCGCTTTCCGCGTGAATCCGCAGGGAGTGAGGGGCACGGTGACCCATTACTGGATCAAATTCCGCCGCGCGGGCGAAGCTCCGAGGTAGCAGGCACGCACTTTCGCGCTCTCCCAGCGGACCGCCCGGGCTCCGGGCGGGGTATTTTCGGGGGACCACGCGAATACGGTATGTTTGCTTTGTTAGATAATGTTAGAAAACGCTCCGGCAGGCCCAGCTCCCCGACCGGGGGCGCCCGCCGGACCACGGAACCATCTAACAAACAACGACCCCGAACGCCATGAAGCCCGCTTTCCGCGCCCTCGCCCTCCTCGCACCCCTGCTTGCCGCCGCGCCCGTGCAGGCCGCCGTTTCCCTCGACTTCGGCGGCGGGAGCGGCAGCCCCCTCAGCATCACCATCACGGAGCCCTTCGTTTACGTGGTGACGGAAGGCAGGTCCACCGGCGACGGCGGCCTGCTCTTCGTCTTCGAGGACGTGGGGAACATGGGCCTCAACGCCATCAACTTCACCGGGGATATCTCCTTCTCCGTGAACGGCGGGCCTTCCTACGGGTTCTTCAACAGCAGCACCGGATACAGCACCCCCGGGGCGGTGGGGGCGGACGATTTCTACCTCTCCACCCTCGCCAATGTCGCGCTATCGCCCGGGGACGTGGTCACGGTGACGGCGGGCACGATCACCGGGGATGCCGCCTACAACGGCACCGTGCCCTGGCTTACGGATTTCGAGACCTTCCTGGCCGTCAGCGGCAGCGGCGAGCAGATCAGCGCGGCGGGAGCCGTGCCGGAGCCTTCCGCGGCCGCCCTGCTCGGGCTGGGCTGCGCCGGGCTCGTCCTGCGCCGCCGCCGCTCCTGCTGAAGCGCGGGGGGATACCGGGAAAAGGCAAGGGCCGCGGGCCTGCCGGACCCCGGAGGAACCGCGGAGCGGGGGCGATGTCCGCCCCCGCCCGCCGGCCCGCGCCCCGGCGCAGGCATGCCGCCGCGCCAGGCCGGACATGACCGCGCATCTTCCTACGCATGTGTTATCCTTATCTACATGCGAAGCACGAGGCGCGGAACCACGCCCCGGCCTGAGCCCCGGGATCCGCCTTGCGCACGGGGATTGACAGCGCGGCCATGTTATGTCCCCTGTGCCATGCCGGGATATCCCCGGCACCCCTCCCCTCCCATGAAAAGGTCCGCCTGCCTCCCCCTGCGGGAATCCCCCTTCACCTCCGTCTCCGGCGAGCACGGCGGCTCCCACCGCGCGTCCGGCCGCATCGCGCGGGGCCACGGGCTCGCGGCCCGCATCCGCCCCCGCTTCGCGAAGAAGCGGCCCTGAGCCCTGCGGCCGCACCCTCCCCCGGCCGCGCTCCGCCGGGAGCGTCGCGCCGCTCTCCCGAGCGCCGCCCCATGCATTGATCGCCGATCACCCGGCACCCCCGATGTCCTCCCCCGCCCCCGACCCGAAGCGCTACGAGCAGTGCGTGCGCGTCTTCACCGTGTTCTTCTCCGCGCTGGCGGGCTTCGGGTTGAAGAAGCTGGCGGACAACAGCGCCGGCCCGGCCTCCGCCGGGGCGTGGTCCGCGTGCGAAGCCTGGGCCTGCTTCACCGCCGCGCTCTTCCTCCTGCTGCGTTTCCTCTTCGGCTCGGCGAACCACCTGTGGCTGGATTTCATCGGCGATCCGCCGGAGCGGGAGAAGAAATCCGGCAAGGGCCGGAACCGGGAAATGCCCTTCGCGATGGTGTGGGACTGCCTGTGGCTCGCGCTCATCGGCATCCTCGCCGTGGTGGCCTGCTATGCGCCGGACCCGCTTGTCTTCACCGGCTTCATGGTGGCGCTGGCGGTCACCGCGGGCACCGCGATCGCGCTGGACCGCTTGCTGCGCGGCCGCTTCGGGGAAAAGAAGCGGACGCTCGCCCCGCTCTGGATCACCCTCAATCTCTTCCAGGCGGCAGCGGGGCTGGCTGCGGTGCATGCGCTCCAGGCCGGCCTGCCCGCGCCCGCCGTGCTGTGGGCCGCCGCGGG
>CBFGVD010000431.1:0-3607 GCA_965651965.1 uncultured Verrucomicrobiaceae bacterium
GTGGATGAACTCGCTGTTCATCATCGCCAGCGCCTGGGTGGGCACGGTGGTGGTGAAGCGCACCGGGCAGGTCGTATCCGTATCCGCCAGGTCGAAGTCGGTGAACATCGGCGGCTGCAGGGAGCGCTTGATCTTCACATACACGCTGCGGCGGTTCGCCTGGTCCGGCGGGCTCGTGCCCCATTTGCCGCCCTTGGTGGAGGAAGTGGCCAGGACCTCCTCCGGCATCGGCACGTAAACGCTGGGACCGCCCATCTGGAGATTCAGCTCGCCGGTGCCGGCCAGGATCGAGTCGCGAAGTTCCTCCGCCGTCAGGCGGCGCGGGTTGAAACGCCAGAAGAAATCGTTCGCGGGATCGGAGGCGGCATTCTTCTCGTCTTGGGCGATGGAAAGCCGGTAAGTCATCGAGTTCAGCAGCAGGCGGTGCATCGCCTTCACGCTCCAGCCCTTCGCCACGAATTCCGTGGCCAGCCAATCCAGCAGTTCGGGATGCGTCGGCGCGGTGCCTAGGTAGCCGAAGTCGTTCGGCGTCGGGCTCAAGCCGCGGCCGAAATGATGCTGCCAGATCCGGTTCACCATTACCCGTGCGGTGCGCGGATTGTCCGGCCGGGTCATCCACCTGGCGAGCACCAGACGGCGCCCGCTGGTGGCCGCGCCTTCCGCAGGCGGCGGGATCACCGCATCCTCCCCGCCCCAGATCGCCGGGAAGCCGGGCTGGACCACGTCTCCTTCCGCATGCGCGCTGCCGCGGATGTGGATGTGGGTGGGAGGCGGCACGGGACCGGTCTCCGTGACCACCAAGGCCTCGATGCCCGGAGATCGCTGGAGTTGGGCGATTTCCTCCAGGCGCTTCAAGCTCTGGCGGTAGGTCTCGCGGTCCTGGCGGCTCACCGCGCGGTACTCCCGCTTGAGCACCAGATCGGCAGGCGTCACCGCATCGATCTCCAAGCCCAGGTCGAAGAACTGGCCCCCGGCGCGCTGGCGGACATGCACGGCCAGCACGTTCCGGCCCGTTTGCAGGGCTGTCATGAACTCGCGCGGTGCTGGCACCCGCTCGTACTCGGTATTGTAGTTTTCCTTCCGGAAGACCGGCTGTCCGTTCAGATAGATCTCGATGTCCTCGTCATGATAGAGGTGCATCACCACGGACTTCGGGATCGCCTCCAGCCCGAAGGATGTCTGGAGCCAGATTTCCTCCCCCGTCCAAACCGTGCGGGCCTGCACGCCCGGGGCCGCGGTGCCGAAGCCCGCCGTCCCGAGCTGCCAATTCGCCCGCTCCGCACGGAAGCCGACGGCAGACCAGTCCTCCGCGGGCTTTTCCGTCGTGTAGTGCCACTGGGTGGGGCGGAGCCGCGCATCCGTGACCAGCCAGCGGTCCATCCCGGTCAGATCGTTCACCCGCCGGGCCACTTCCGGGCGGGTGCGGCGGACATTTTCCAACGCGCCGCTTTCGCAGCCTTCCATCCACTCGCGGAGCTTTTTCTCCTCCGCGGCCAGTTCGGCAAGTTGCTGGTCCCTGCCCTCCACCAGTTCGGGAGACTCGATGATCCGGGTCTGCTTGCCGCCCCGGCCCATCGGTTCGAGACCGCGGAAGAAAGCGGTGAATTTGAAATAGTCCGTCTGCGGGATCGGGTCGCCCTTGTGATCGTGGCAGCGGGCGCAGCCGGCCGTCATCGCCAGGAAGCCTTCCGTCACCGTCCGCACGTTGTCATCCAGCACGTCGTAGAAGTGCTGCTTCCGGTCGGCCGGTTCGTCATCCCAGGCCATCAACCGCAGCATGCCCGTGGCGATCTGGGAATCCGCCGTCTTGTCCGGCAGTTCGTCGCCCGCGATCTGCTCCGCCACGAAGCGGTCGTACGGCTTGTCCTCGTTGAAGCTGCGGATCACGTAATCCCGGTAGCGCCACACGAAGGGTTTTTCGTTATCCCGCTCGAAGCCGTTCGACTCCGCGTAACGGACGATGTCCAGCCAGTGACGGGCCCACTTTTCCCCGTATTGCGGGGAGGCGAGCAGACGGTCCACCTGCTTGCTCCAGGCATCGGGGGATGCATCCGCCTCGAAGGCCCGGATTTCCTCCAGCGAAGGGGGCAGCCCGGTGAGATCGTAGGAAAGGCGGCGCAGCAGGGCCGCGCGGGAGGCTTCACCCACCGGCTCCAGCTCTTTTTCCACCTGCTTCGAGCGGATGAAGGCATCCACCGGGTTCGCAGCCCAGCCGGGGTCCGCCACCTGCGGCGGCTCCACCCTTTGCATCGGCTTGTAGGACCAGTGGGCCTTGGTTTTTTCGTTCACCTCGGTGACTCCGGCCATCGGATCGTGGACTTCCACGAGCAGATCGGCGTCCTCCGGGGTCCACGGGGCGCCCATTTCCAGCCATTTCGTGATCTTGGCGATGTCCTCCTCCGGCAGTTTGTTCCGGGGCGGCATCTGGAGATCCTCGTTCGCGTAGGAAATGGCTTCCAGGATCAGGCTTTTCGCCGGGTCGGTCTCGTTGAAGGCGGCACCGTGGTCGCCTCCTTTCATCAGACCCTTGCGGCTGATGAGCTGGAGATTCCCACGCACCTTCGGGTGGCCCTTCCCATCCGTGCCGCCATGGCACTTGAAGCAATTTTGCTCCAGGATGGGCTTCACCTCCGTGCGGAAGAATTCCACGCCCGCGGTATCCGCGGCATTGGCAAATGCCGCGGAACCCAGCGCACAAAGACCAATGACCCGGCGCTTGCTCATGCGATCTGAGACAAAACGGCTCCGAAGCGGCCGGAAATTTCATCCGCGTGGGATTTCACCATCGCGCCGAAGGCATCGAGCTGGCTATCCGGAATGCGGGACGACGGAGCGGTGATCCACAGGGCCGCGATGACGGCACCCGTGGCACCGCGGATCGCAGCGCCGATGCAGGTCTGGCCTTCCATCTCCTCGCCCAGGTCGAAGCCATAACCCCGCGCGCCCACTTCCTTCAGGTGCGCCAGGAACTCTTCATGGGATGTGATGGTGTTCGGCGTGAAGCGCGGCAGCTTGAGCCGGGAGACGCGCTCGATGCGTTCCTTTTCCGGCAACGCCGCCAGCATCGCCTTGCCGGGTGCGGCGGTGTGCAGGCAGAAGCGCGTGCCGGGATCGACCGCGAATTTGAAATGGTGCGAGCCGAGCGCCTGGTCCAGCACCACGCCTTCATCGTCCGCGAAAGTGCCGATCAGCGCCGTCTCCCCGGTGGTGTCGCGCAGGCGACGCATCACATCGATGGACTTTTCGAAAAGGTTCGCATCCGTCACCGACATGGCTCCCAGGATCAGCAGGCGCGGCGTGAGGCGGTAGCGTTTGGTGTTTTCCACTTTTTCGAGGAAACCCCGGTTTTCCAGCGTCACCGCGATGCGGAAGGCGCTGTTCTTCGGGATTTTGAGTTCCACGCCCAAGTCGCTGACATTGATACCCTCGGGCCGGGAGCTCAGGAGCTCCAGCATTACGAGTGCACGGTCCAGGTTGGGGACGATGTAGCGAGCCCGCGGATTGTCCACGGTGTTTTCCCAGTCAGATTCGTTTGTCATATGAAACGGCGTGCGCCGCCCAATACAATGGGACTCAAACCCCTCTTTCAAGTTTCTAACGCGTTTAT
>CBFGVD010000432.1:0-3605 GCA_965651965.1 uncultured Verrucomicrobiaceae bacterium
CTTGTGGCCGTGGTCCTTGTCGCTGTTGAGCTGGCGCGTGACCAGGTAGTTCACGGTCGCGGGGATATCGATGTGATCGTAGGCGTAGGTGCGGCGGTTCGCCAGGGATTGCACGCCCGGATCCAATGCGGCGGCCATGGCTTGCAGATCGGCGTTGTTCTCCTCCTTCCGCGTCTTCTTCTCCGCGCTGGAGACGAGGTTCTCCGCGTAGATCTTGTAGAGCGCGCCTTGGTCGTCCCCGTCCTCCACCAGGTCCATCACCCCGTGGAAGCCGCCGTTGAGCTGCACTCGCACCGGAAAGGCGAAGTGATGGGTGGCGTCCGCCAGCTTGCCCACCTCGTGCGAAAGCGTGTTCCGCGTCTTCGTCTTGTCCGCGTAGTTGGAGAGCAGGTTGAGATCCTTCACCGGCCGCTCGCCCTCTTTCCACACGAAGCGGTGGTCGTCGTTCGAGTCGAAGTCGTAGCTCTTCTTGGCGAAGTTCGCGGTGGACTGGCCGTGGATCTCGTGGCCGATGTTATCGTAGAAGCGGTTCAGGTAATAGCACGCGCCCCGGAAGTTGCCCGCCGTGGGGCCGGTGGAGGGTGCATTCTGGACGAACCACTCCAGCACGGGCAGTTCGCTGGTGGCGACGGCGGGATTCACGGCCACGGTGCCGAAGTACTGCGGCGAATCCGAGGTATCCGCGTAGGCGGGGAACTTCGTAACATTCCCCTGCGTGTCCACCGCCTCGAATCGCCAGCGGAACATATGCCCGGGACCCGGGCCGGTGGTCGGCAGGTTCGCGGAGTAAATCCCGTCTCCCGCCGCGGAATCCGCGCCCGTCCCGGCATCGTTCATCGTCACCGCGGCGGACTCGCCGTTCCACATCGTGCGGTGGTAGGCGCGTACGGCGGAGATGTTGTTCTTCGTTTTGATCGCCCGCACCGTGACCTTCATCGGCGGGCTGGCGGCGCTGCCGAGAGGGCGGGGGACCAGAGGATCCACGGGCGTGGCCTCGAACACCACCGGTCCCGCGGAGCCGGTCCCGTTCAGCGTACCCGGGCTGGGCGGATTGAAATAGACCGCGGCACCCGGGCTCAGCGCCGAGATGCCCTGCAACTCCGGCAACAGCAGGAAATCCGAACTGCCGGGGCTTGCATTCAGTCCCTGGATCGCGAGGACATTGCTACCCGCCACGAACGCCGAGGCGGGCACGGTGAACTCCGTCCACGAGTTCACCAGGGCTTCATTCACCGCCACCGTGGATGTCGAATTGTAGGCCGGCGTCCCCGCGAAATTCGCCCGCGCCACCTCCGTGCCGTTGATCCAGGCCACGAAGCCGTCCTCGTACTTGATCCGCAGCTTGTAGGACGCATGCGCCGAGGGCGAAGTCAGGCTGAAGGTCCTGCGGAAAAGCAGGGAGGTATTCACGTTCCGCAGCGCGCTTTCGCAATCCGTGGTGATCCATGCATCCAGACCGCCGCCGGTATCGTAGCCGATCCCCGGAGCGGCCAAGGTCCAGGTGGAGTCGGAGAAGGAAGCGCTGCGGTTCCAGCCGCCCGCGAGACCGGTGCCCACGTCTCCCGCCGCGTAATTCCCGCCGCTGTAGTTCGCCTGCCCGGTTGCATTGTTCGGCAGCACGCGGTAGCGGCCGTTCTGCCCGCTGCCGGAGCCCGCGAGCATGGCAACGGTCTGCCCGATGGAGATGCCGTAGGAAATATCCGGTGCCTGCGCGGGAAAGGAGCTGCCGTACGAATGCACGAGCTGCGGCTGCCCCGTGCCCCCGTGCGGCTTGTAGAGGCCCAGGAATTCGCCCGATTTCGAAAGGCCGAAATTCGTGTGCAGCGGGGCGGCGGGATTCACCCGGTTTTTGCCGGAGGCCCACACCAGCAGGGTCCCGTTCGCCGGAATGCTTACCGCCGGAAAGCGCCACTTTTTCTTCTGTCCGGAATCATCCGTGAGCCACAAGCCGTTCAGGCTCACCGGGGTGCTGCCGGTATTGAAAAGCTCGATCCAATCCTCGCGGTTGCCGTCCTCGTCCTCGATGCCGTTCTCATTGTCCGCGAGGAACTCGGAAATCAGGATATCGGCGGAGGAGTCTTGGATCAGGACCAAAGATAGCGCGAATAGGGGGATAAAGCGGCGCATGATGACGAATGCCGGGGGTGTGTGACAAATTGGTCACACATCCCGCCTACGGCAATGCCGGAATTCGCTCCTTCCGGTGCCGTTTCGCTCAAGCCACCTTCGGCATCGCGGCACCGGTAAAGGCACGGTAACCCTCCTCGCCCATATAGCGGGCGAGCACAGCCGGCGGGGCCTGGCGCAGGTCCACCAGCACCAGCGCGTCCAGCACGTCGGAGAAATCCGGGTCCACGTTGAACTCCAGCAGGGTGGCGTTCAGCTTCAAATACTGCCGCAACAGCACCGGCACGCCCTTGCGGTCCGGCTCGGTGGCGGCCACGGCGGCGGAGACCTCCTCGATCGATTGCAGGCGCGCGCTGATCCCGCTTTCATCCGGCAGGCCGCCATAGGGGTGGTAGGGGTGGACCCAGCGGGACATCGCCTCGTCCCGGCGGCGGTCCCGCAGGAAGCGTACGATCAGATCCTGGGATGCCGCGGAATACTCCCGCGAAATGCTGACCGGGCCGAAAAGGCGGGCATAGCGCGGCCGCTCCGCCACGAAGCGCCCGATGCCGCGCCAGAGCAGGGCCAGCGGGTGGATCGATTTCTGATACTCCGGGGCCACGAAGGAACGGCCCAGCTCCAGCCCCGGCTTCAGGAAATCGAGGAAGGGTTGCTCGAAGCGGAAAAGAGTGGAGGTGTAGAGCGCCTGCGGCCCGCCCGCGGCCAGCAGCACGTCCGTACAGCCGAGGCGATAGCCGCCCGCAACCTGGCGCGCCTCCCGGTCCCAGAGGAAAAGATGCAGATAGCTCGCATCGAAGGAATCGAGGTCCAGCGCCCTCCCCGTGCCCTCGCCCACGGCGCGGAAGGCAACCTCGCGCAAGCGCCCGATCTCGTGAAGGATGGAAGGGATCTCCCAGGCGGCCGCCAGGAACACGTCCAGCTTGCCTTGGAAAGCCAGCGGACCGCGGCGGTTCAGCGCGGAGATTTCCGCGAGCACTTCCGCCGGATCGGCGGGCTCCGCGATGGATTGGAATGAGGTGTTCATTTCCAGATTGGAAGTTCGCCACGAGCTTCCCCGGAAAGCGCCCATCCGTCCCATCAAAGAATTCTTTCGGTTCATCGATGAAAACGATGGTTTTGCCGCGGACGGGAATCGTGCCCGAACCCGCTGAGAAGGGCATGGAAGGCCGCCCGCCGTCGAATTCGGCCCGCCGACATTGTCGTCACATGAAGCCGTCCCTCTGCGGCGCAGCCGCCTTGGACTGCGGCGGCACGACGCCGCATGGGAGAGAAGGCCCCTCCCACTCCGCCTCTTCCCCGGAATCGACATGTCGATTCCGCACGCGCATCCCCGGCCCATCCCACCCGCACCCCAAAGCGCGGTCGTGCCCGCGCAGTCCAAAAGAACGCACGGCGGCGCCGCCGCAAGTCACGCCTCGATCGCAAGCGTCTTCCCGCGCAGCTCGGCGGCCGCGGCGGCGGGAGCGGTCTCGCACGGT
>CBFGVD010000433.1:0-3603 GCA_965651965.1 uncultured Verrucomicrobiaceae bacterium
CCCGGCATGGCTCCAGGTGTCTTCCGATGGCACGCTTTCCGGCAGCCCCGGCAGGACCTTCTTTTTCTCCCCCGGCAAATGCCATCCGGAAGCCGCGGTGACCGTGCCTTCATAGGTGGTGAAGCCGATGGAGCGGGACTGGTGCGGGAAGGCTTCCCTCACCAGCTGGCCCAGATTCAGCTCCCCGTGCCGTGCCCGGTCCGTGGCGCGCGCATCCCCCAGGTGGGAATTGTGGGCCCACACGACGACCTTCGCCATGCCGTGGTTGTGGTCGCAATGCGCGATCACTTCCACCAGCATTTCCATCATGTGCTCGTCCCGCAGGTTCCAGGACGAGACATCGGAACGGAACATCTTCCGGTAGTACATTTCGGCGTTTTTCACCAGCCGCGCGTTCTGCTGCGCGAAGAACAGCTCGTCCGCCGCCGCCGCCCCGTCGCGGGACAGGTACTCGGCATGCTTCCCGCTCAGGCTGTGGAGCTGCCGCACGATCTCCTCGCGGCAGCCCTCGCTCACCCCGCTGCCCACGAGCAGGCCGTAGTTCTGCGGATCGGGGCCGTAGCGGTCCATGCAGGCATACCTGACCCTCGCGCGGCGCGCTTCCTCGGGATCGACGCGTTCCAGGTAAAGGATCACTTCGTCCATCGATTTGTGGAGGCTGTAGAGATCCAATCCGTAGAAGCCCACCTTTTCCGCCGCGACCTTCAATCCTTCGTTGTGCGACCTGAGCCAGCCGATGAAATCGAGCACATCGGCATTCCGCCACATCCATGCGGGGAAGCGCTGGAAACCGCCGAGCGCCTCCGCCGCTCCCTTGTCCGGGCCTTCCCCGCGGACGAAACGGTTCACCCGGTAGGCGTCCGGCCAATCCGCTTCGATCGCCAGCGAGTTGAAGCCCTTCTCGCGGATCAGGCGTTTGGTGATTTCAGCCCTGCGGGAGTAGAATTCGTGCGTCCCGTGCGTGGCCTCGCCCAACATGACGATGGAGGCGCTGCCGATCATGTCCAGCAGCCCGTCGAAATCGTTCCGGGTGCCGGTCAGAGGCCTTGCCTCCCTCCGGACCGCGTCCGGCGCGTCATGTCCCCCCGCCGGTGTGGAAGCCTTCTTTTGCGTTTCCTTGCCCGCTCCGTGGCGGAGTTTCAGGAGTTCGCCGACCT
Source organism: uncultured Verrucomicrobiaceae bacterium (assembly GCA_965651965.1). Classification (GTDB taxonomy): domain Bacteria; phylum Verrucomicrobiota; class Verrucomicrobiia; order Verrucomicrobiales; family Akkermansiaceae; genus Haloferula. Next base: position 1,158 of record CBFGVD010000433.1, read on the forward strand.
CCTCGTCGCTGGTCTGCGCGAAGTCTTCGTAATAGAGGCCCACCGCGATGAAGGGTTCCGGTTCCAGCAGCACCACCACCTCGTCGGCTTCGGCCTTCAGGCGTTCCACGGACTCCGCCGCCGCCACCGGCGCCGCCACGATGATCCGCGCGGCATGGCGGCGGCGCATCAGTTGCACGGCCGCCAGCATCGTCGATCCGGTGGCGATCCCGTCGTCCACGATGACGACGGTCCGGCCATCCACGCCCTGGGGCGGCCTGTCCTGGCGGTACACTTGCTCCCGGCGGGACAATTCCCGCGATTCGCGCTCCACCACCGCATCCACATCCCTGCGCCGCAGGCCCATGCGCCCGATGATATCCTCGCGCAGGGTCATCACGCCGCCGCTCGCGATCGCCCCCATGGCCAGTTCCTCGTGTCCGGGCACGCCGAGCTTCCGCACGATCAGGACGTCCAGGGGTGCGCCCAGGAGGCCCGCCACCTCCGCCGCCACGGGCACCCCGCCGCGGGGCAAGCCCAGGACGACGGCATCCCCGCCGATCCTGCGGCCGAGCGTTTCGCCCAGCTTGCGTCCGGCATCCCGCCGGTTTTTGAATCCGGTGTAATTCGTCGTGTTCATGATCGTTGTTCGTTGAGTTGCGCGGTGGCCCTGCCCAGGTGTTTGCCGAACCAATCCGCGGCAAGGGCGGCGACGTGTTCGAGCGCCCCGGCCTCCTCGAAAAGGTGCGAGGCCCCGGGGATAAGGGTGAATTGCTTCGGGCAATCCAGCGCTTCGTAGGTCTTGTGGTTCCACTCCGCCACCGGCGCGTCTTTCTCCCCGGCGATCAGCAGCGTGGCGGCCTTGAGCCTGCGGATCCCGTCGCCCGCCAGGTCGGAGCGCCCCCCGCGGGAAACCACCGCGGCGACAGCCGGCAATTCCGCGGCGGCCGCGAGCGCGGCGGCGGCACCGGTACTGGCGCCGAAATAGCCGATCGCGAGGCGGCCCAGGGCTTCCTGCCCCTGGGCCCAGCGCGTGGCTGCGAGAAGCCGCGAGGTCAAAAGCGGGATATCGAACCTCAGCGCTCCGGTCGCGGCTTCCGATGCGGCCTCGGCCGGCGTCAGCAGGTCGAAAAGCAGCGTGGCGAGACCGCTCCGGTTCAGCTCCCACGCGACCGATCGGTTGCGCGGGCTGTGCCGGCTGCTGCCGCTGCCGTGGGCGAAGATCACCAGGCCCTTGGCAGGCACCGGAACGATCAAATCGCCTTCGAGCATGGTACCCTGGCACGGGATGGTGACAGCATACTCCGCGTGTGGGGAAAGGGATGTAGTCATGAGGATCGGGGCATTGGAATTGCACGGACAAGCGCGGGTTTTTCCCGTGCCTTTGCACGGCACGCGCCTTCCGGAATCTGCCTCGCAAGGCGCGTGCCAGTGCCGGCAAGGCGAGCCTGTAATTGGCCGTAATCGGCTTACTACAAGCGGATTGGGTGGTTCCTGATTCTTCGCCTCGCCGGCGGGCACGGCGCGGCGGGGATCCGGAGGTCGGAACTTCGACAGCCGCTCCGCATCAAGGGGCGTGCTGCAGGATTCCCATCTTCTTCAGCCGGGAGATCAGGGTGGTCCTTTTCAAGCCGAGCCGGTTTGCGGCCCCGGAAGGTCCGCCGATCACATGGTTGCATTCCTGCAGGACGCGCAGGATGTGGCTGCGGTTGAGTTCCTCCAGGCTCGGTTCGGCCCCGCCGCTGGTCCCCGTCGCGCCTTCCCGGTCGCGACTTGCCCCGAAGTCGGGTGGCAGTTGGAGAATCCCGTCCGGCGATAAGAGCACCGCCCGCTCCACCACATTCTCCAGCTCACGGATATTCCCGGGCCATGGGTTCGAGACCAGGGCCTCCATCGTGCCGCGGGGGATGGAGGCGGGCGGGAGATCGAACTCCGCGGAATATTTCGCCGCGAAATGCCGGACCAGTGCCGGGATATCGCCGCGGCGCTCGCGAAGCGGCGGAACGCGGAGCGGAAACACGTTCAGGCGGTAGTAGAGGTCGGCGCGGAATCGGCGCGCTTGCACCATTTCGTGCAGGTCCTGGCACGTCGCCGCCACGATCCGCACGTCGCTCTTCCGGGTTTCGCTGCTGCCGATGCGTTCGAATTCCCGCTCCTGGAGCACCCGCAGGAGCTTGGGCTGCAATTCGAGCGGGATGTCGCCGATCTCGTCGAGGAAGAGCGTCCCGCCGCCTGCCATCTCGAATCGCCCGATCCTGCGCGCGATGGCTCCCGTGAAGGCCCCCTTCTCGTGGCCGAAAAGTTCGCTCTCCAGCAGGTTCACGGGGATCGCGGCGCAGTTCACCCTCACGAAAGGGCCCTGCTTCCGCTTTCCGAAGGCATGGATGGCCTGCGCGATGAGTTCCTTGCCTGTGCCGGTTTCCCCCAGGATCAGGACATTGGCATTGGTAGGTGCCACCACCCGTGT
>CBFGVD010000434.1:0-3598 GCA_965651965.1 uncultured Verrucomicrobiaceae bacterium
ACATGCACTGCCACTGGCGCTACGTGATCGACAACCTCTTCGGCAACGTCACCCGCGTCTTCTGCAAGGCCGCCACCCATATCGGGGAGCGCCGCGACGAAAGCGGGAAGCCGTTCAAGTGCACCGCCGACGATTCCGCCTACGCCATTTTCGAGACGGACACGGGCATCACCTGCCAGTTCAATTCCTCCTGGAACGTCCGGGTCCGCCGGGACGACCTGCTGACGATGCAGGTGGACGGGACCAAAGGGTCGGCCATCGTGGGCCTGAGGAAGTGCTGGGCCCAGCACGAGAGCGTCACCCCGCGGCCGGTGTGGAATCCGGACATCGACAGCCCGATCAATTATTACGACCGCTGGACGGAGGTGCCGGACCAGATGCCCTTCGACAACGCCTTCAAAATCCAGTGGGAGCTTTTCCTGAAGCACGTGGTGAACGACGAGCCTTTCCGCTGGACCTTGCGCGAGGGGGCGAAGGGCGTTCAGCTCGCCGAACTGAGCTGGGAAAGCCACCGCAAGGGCTGCTGGGTGGACGTACCCGCGATCGGCTGAGAATCCGCGATCGCGAGGCACCAGCCTCGCCGGAAAAGCCGCGGCGGCATGTTCCGTCCGCGGCTTTGTCGCCCGGAGCGCCCCGTCTGTAAAAAAAGGGAGGCCGAGGTGGTTCAGCGGGCGGGAACCTCGCGGTCCCCCGGGAGATCAATCCCGCCGGGTCAGTTCCACGAAGACATCCTCCAGTGTCGAATCCTTCCGGTGCAGGCTGCGCAGCGGCCAGCCGTACTGGGAAACCAGTTCATGGATGCGTTCCCGGGCGTCGGTCCCGGAGTCCACGAGGATTTCATAGCGGGCCCAGCCGTCGGCGAGTTGCTCCGTCGTCACGCGTTTCACGTGGTCCAGCCGTTGCAGGGCGGGGGAGATCACTTCCGGATCGCCGGAAATCTCCGCGTGCACGCGGCCCGCGGCCCGCATGCCGGCCACCAGGTTCCGGGGCGTGTCCTGGGCCTTGATCTGGCCGCCGTCGATGATGATCACGCGGCTGCAGGTCATTTCCACTTCGTGCAGGATGTGGGTGGAAAGCAGGATCGTATGGCGCTCGGAGAGCTGTTTGATGAGGTCGCGGATCTGCCGTATCTGGTTGGGGTCCAAGCCGTTGGTTGGCTCGTCCAGGATCAGGAGATCCGGCTGGTGGACCAATGCGTCGGCCAGGCCCACGCGCTGGCGGTAGCCCTTGGAAAGCACCTTGATCATTTTTCTCCGTACACCTTCCAGGCCGCAGGTTTCGATCACCTCGTTGACCCGGCGGCGGGCTTCGCTGCCGGTCAGGCCCTTCAGGTTGGCGCGGTATTTCAGATACTCCCGCACCCGCATGTCGTCATACAGGGGGACGTTTTCCGGCATGTAGCCGATACAGCGGCGGGCGTCGATGGACTGGCGGAAGATGTCGTAGCCGGCCACCCGTGCGCTGCCGGAGGTGGGAGGCAGGTAGCCGGTCAGCATCCGCAGGGTGGTGGTCTTGCCCGCGCCGTTCGGCCCCAGGAAACCGACGATCTCGCCGCGATCGACGTTGAAATCGATGCCCCGCACCGCGGTATGGCGGGCAAAGCTCTTGGTCAGGTTCCGGACTTCGATCATGGAAAGGGATTTGGAGCAGGATTTCCCCGGAAAAACCGGCCTTGTGCGTTGACGCGTCCGGGACTGCCTCTTACCTAAGCGCTGCGCGCGAGGGGCCAAGCGGGAATTTCCGCGAACTCCTGCCGCCACCCGAAACTACCGCTCATGAAATCGTCGGTTTCCGCCCGCTTCAATGCGGACTTGCTGGAGGAACAATACGCGCTGTGGTGCGCGGATTCCCGCTCGGTCGATCCCACCTGGGCGGCCTTTTTCGAGGGCTTCGAGCTGGGGGCGGCGCAAACCAAGCCCCGCGGGGGCGAGACGGCGTCGGCTCCCTCCGGGGAGGCGCCCCCCCGGACCGCGTCCGAGAACGACCTGGATTTCTACGGGAAGGTGGTCAGCCTCGTGTACAATTTCCGGGCCCTGGGCCACACCCAGGCCCATATCAACCCCCTGAGCGGGCCGGAGCGCAACCCGCGCCTGAATCCCGATCAATTCGGCTTCACCGCCGAGGACATGGAAAAGGAGGCCTCCAACCCGCTTTTCCGGGACGGCGCGAAAATGAAGCTGCGGGACATGCTGGCCGCCCTGGAGGCCACCTATTCCGGGTTCATCGGGTTTGAATTCACCCATATTCATAATACCACCGTCCGCCACTGGGTGCGCCAGAAGATCGAGGAGCACGCCCTGCGCGAACCCGATCCCGCGGACCGGAAGATCCGCGCGCTGGGCTGGCTCATCGAGGCGGACAGCTTCGAAAACTTCCTCGGCAAAAAATTCCTCGGCGAGAAGCGCTTCTCGCTGGAGGGCGGGGAGGGGACGATGGTCCTGCTCAATGCGATCCTGGAAAAATGCCCCTCCGCGGGGGTGCTGGAGATCGAAATGGGCATGGCCCACCGCGGACGCCTGAACGTGCTGGCGAATTTCGTCCGCAAGTCCCTGACGACCATCCTCTACGAATTCACGCCGAACTACATGCCCGACCTGGTGGCGGGCGATGGCGACGTGAAGTATCACCTCGGCTACGAGAGCGTCCGCGAACTGCCGGACGGCAAGGTGCGGGTGAGCCTGGCAGCCAACCCGAGCCACCTGGAAGCGGTCAATGCCGTGGTGGAGGGCAAGGCCCGCGCCCGCCAGCGCCTGATCGGCGACGACGGCGTGAAGACGGATCGCAAGCGCGTGTTGCCGATCCTGCTGCACGGGGATGCGGCTTTCGCCGGGCAGGGCTCCGTGGCGGAACTGCTGAATCTTTCCCAGCTTCCGGGCTATCGTACCGGGGGCACGATCCACCTGATCGTCAACAATCAGATCGGCTTCACCACGATGCCGGCGGACGCCCGGTCCTCCGCCTACGCCACGGACGTGGCGAAGATGATCGAGGCCCCGATCCTGCACGTGAACGGCGAGGAACCGATGGAGCTCTTCTGGGCGGCGCAGTTCGCCCTCGAGTTCCGCCAGAAATTCGGCCGCGACGTGGTGATCGACATGTATTGCTACCGCCGCCAGGGCCACAACGAGACGGACCAGGCCGCATTCACCCAGCCGCATATCTACAAGCTGATCCAGAACCGCGAAACGGTCGGCCAGATCTACAAGAAACAGCTCGTGGCGCAGGGAGTGCTGAGCCAGGAACAGGCGGACGGGATCGAAAAGGAAATCTGGGACAAATTCGAAGCCGGCCACGCCAGAATGCTGGAACTTCAGGCGACCGGGGACCGCAGCGTTTTCAGCGGCTCGACCGCCGTGGAGCAGGTGGACTACACCCACGCTCCGGTGCCGACGGGGATCACCCGGGATCTGCTCCAGCACGTGGGGAAGGTGCTGACCACCGTGCCGGAAGGCTTCAATCTCCACCCGACGCTGGCCAAACGCTTCATCCCCCGCCGCCAGGAAGCGCTGCAGAACGGCGGGCCGATCGACTGGGCCTTCGCCGAGTCCCTTGCCTGGGGCGCGTTGCTTACGGAAGGTCACCAGGTCCGCCTCTCCGG
>CBFGVD010000435.1:0-3586 GCA_965651965.1 uncultured Verrucomicrobiaceae bacterium
TATGGCCATGATCTCGCGAAGTCCCTGCTCGCCGCCTCCCGGCGGATGGACGGGGCCACCGTCTTCGGCTATCACACCAATCAGCCGGAGCAATACGGCGTCGTGGAATTCGACGCGCAGGGGAATGTCGTTTCCCTGGAAGAGAAGCCGCGGCAACCGAAATCGAACTACGCGGTGCCGGGGATTTACTTCTACGACAGCAAGGTCGCTGAGATGGCCAAGTCCTTGCAACCTTCTCCCCGCGGCGAACTGGAGATTACCGATCTGAACCGCCTCTATCTGGAAAAGGGCGAGCTGCGCGTCGAACTCCTCGGCCGCGGCACCACCTGGCTGGACACCGGCACGCCGGATTCGCTCGCGGATGCCACCCAGTTCGTGCAGGTCATCCAGCACCGCCAGGGGCTGAAGATCGCCTGCCCGGAGGAAGTGGCCTTCCTGCAAGGCAGGATCGACCGGGAGAAGTTGGAAGAATCCATCCGCAAGTACGCCAAGACACCCTACGGGGAATACCTCGCCACCCTCTGAGCAGCCATGTCCTCGAAGAACGAACAATGGAGCGGGCTGAAGATCGGCGCGCGTTCACTCTTGGAAACCCGCGATTACTCGGAGGCGGATCTCGCGCGGCGGCTCGGCACCTGCGGCGTCAATGCCGCGGAGGCCATCGCCGGCCGCGAAAGCCTGGGCGAGGCCTGGATCCCCGGCGTGGAGATTTTCCCGCGCCGTGTCTTCCAGCAAAAGGGCAGGGGATATTTCGCGGAGCTGACCCGGCTCACGGAGGGCACCCTGGAGCGCCTGGGCTTGGCCCCGCGCCAATGGGCTTCCGCCTTGATGCACCGGGACAGCGCGAAAGGCTTTCACATCCATCCGCCCTTTATCCCCGCCGGGGAGGAGCCGGCGGCCTGGTTCCGCAAGCTCTACATTGATTCTCCGCAGGACTATTCCCTGCGCCCGTACGACCGCGAGCAATGGGACGTGATGTTTTTCCTCACCGGCATCTGCGAGATGATCCTGGTGGATGAGCGCGCGGGCATGCCGCGGCGTATCATGCGCTTCGTCATCCCGGGGGACAGCCGCCCCGGGCCGGACAATGCCGCGGTGATCATTCCTTCGGGGGTCGCACATGCGCTCCGGAACGTGGGCAACGAGGACCTGATCATGGTTTACGGCACCAGCACCGTCTTCAATCCCGCGTGGGAAGGCCGCATCGCCAGCGATGTCGAGAAGGCCCCGCTTCCGCCCGATTGGGACCGCTATCTCGCGGAATGAAACATTTCCCTACCATGGGGTCAGGCCCCCGCCCGCATGCGCCTTGAAAAAACAGGCACCTTTCCGGCGTTTACCGCTGCCCGGCCCGGGCTCCGCGGCCTGGGACTGATCGTGCTGGCCGCAGTCCTCGCCGCGGCCTTCCATCGTCCGCTTGCCGCGGCGTTTGCCTTGGCCCGGACGCAGGATTTTCATTCGCACATCATCCTCGTCCCCTTCGTTTCCGCCTACCTGCTCCATATCGGCAGGAAGGAACTCGCTCCCGCGGCCGGGCCTTCCCTGCCGGGTGCTGCGCTTTTCGCCGCCGCGGGCGCGGTGCTGCTGCTTGTCCCGGCGCAGGAGCCGGGCCTGCTCCTTTCGCTCCGCACCGCCGCCTTCGTCGTCTTGCTGGTGGCGGCCTGTTGCCTTTGTCTCGGCGGGGCATGGGTACGGTCCGCCGCCTTTCCCCTGGCTTTCCTGATTTTCCTGGTGCCGCTGCCTCCGGCCCTCATTGCCGTGCTGGAGCAGTTGCTGACCGCGGGCTCGGCGGAGGTTTCGGCCTTACTGTTCGGCATCACCGGCACCCCGCTGCTGCGGGAGGGACAGGTGCTTCACCTTCCGGGCATCGCGCTGGAGATCGCGCGGGAGTGCAGCGGCATCCGCTCCACGCTCGTTCTCTTCCTCACCGGTCTGGTCGCCTCCCGTTTGTTCCTGCGTTCACCCTGGCGTCGCGCCGCGCTGGTCGCGGCGGTCCTCCCGCTCGGCATCCTGCGGAATGGCGTCCGCATCCTCGTCATCGGCTTGCTCTGCGTGCACGGCGGTCCCGGCTGGATCGACAGCCCGCTCCACCGGCAGGGCGGTCCCGTGTTTTTCGCTCTTTCGCTTCTTCCCCTCCTTCTTCTCGCGTGGTGGCTGCATCGCGGGGAGTCGCACCGTCCGCAGCCGGAAAAAACTCGTCCGCCCCGTGGCGGCATGCTATCGAACATGACAAGGCCCGGCCCCGGCGGTGCCTGATCCCGCTGCACCCGGCCCCCTCTTTTGAACTGCATTTCGGGCCCTCCCCCGATTTCACCCGATCCCCCGAAACGAAATCCGATGAAAACCACCCCAGCAACCCAAACCGCACCCAGTCTCCGCAACGCCCTCCTGGCCGCCCTCACCGGCATCCTCGCGCTGGCCCTTGCCTTCGCTTTCACCGGCTGCGAGAGCGGCGGACCTTACACCCCCATCCCGGCGGAGGCCTATTCGCCGCGGCCCGCCGGCACCCTCACCGCGGGGGATGTGATCCGCGTCACCTACCCCGGAGCTCCGGAGCTGAATACGGTCCAGAAGATCGAGGCCAACGGCAAGGTCAGCCTGCCCACCGTCGGCTCGGTGACCGCCCAGGGGAAAAGCGTCGCCACCCTCCAGTCGCAGCTTACCGGCCTTTATCAGAGCCATCTCCAGAATCCCACCGTCCTGGTGGCGGTGGAAACCGCCGCTTCCGGAGTCTATGTTTCCGGAGAAGTCATGAAACCCGGCAAGGTCCCGCTCGACCGTCCGATGACCGCCTTCGAGGCGATCATGGAAGCCGGCGGCTTCACGAAATTCGCAAACCCGAAGCAGGTCGTCGTGGTCCGCAATCAGGGCGGCAAGCACCAGAGCTATCCTCTCAACCTGAGCGATACTCTCAGCGGTGCGTCGGATAGCGCCTTTTACCTCCGCCCCTACGATACGATCTACGTGAAGCAAAGCCGCTGGTGACGCCGCCGTCTTTGCCTCAGATCCCGGGCTCCGTCCCGGCCTTGCCCGGGGAGCCCTCCGGCGTGGGCGTCCGGTCGGATGCGGACTCGCTCAAAGGCGCTGCGGACTCGCTTTCCAGCCGGTAAAAACGCTGCGTCTTCCCGCTCGCCCCGGGATCGGAAACGGTGACTTGCCCGTTCTGGTTCAACTGCACCGAAATCAGGTTCCAGTTTTCAAGGTCGCTGGAGGCATAGACGAGGATGTTCGCGTTCAGTTCGCCTTCGATCTGGAAGCCGGTCGTGCGATCCGGATTCATCGTCATGCGGCTCACGCGGAACACGCTCTCCGGGAGGACGGCGTTGACCGTCAGCGATGCCGGGCCCGCATTCAGGCTGGTGCTGCCGTGGATGAGCTCCACGGAGTAGTTTCCGGTGTCTGCCGGGTTCAAGGTGGCGAGCACCAGCGAGGCGGAATTCGCCCCGGGTAGCGCGGCACCGTTCTTTTTCCACTGGTACGTCACCGGGCCGGTGGAAGCCACGCCGACGGAGAAGACCGCCGATTGTCCGGCGTCCCGCACCAGGCTCACCGGGTTGCTTGTCACCGCCAGGGCATCGCCGCTCCG
>CBFGVD010000436.1:0-3572 GCA_965651965.1 uncultured Verrucomicrobiaceae bacterium
CGGCATCTGGGAAATGATCCTGCCCTACATGGAAATGGCGTGGTCCGACCCGAAGGAGGGAGGTCACGGGTCGCTCGGCTACAACCGCTCCTACAAGGACAAGGAAGAATTCTGGTCGCGCAGCGGGCTTTTCGCGATGGCCTCCTACCTCCGCGGGGAGCGGCCGGACATGCGGAACGCGATGGTTTCCTTCATGGAAGAGCACCACCCCTGGCTGCGGAACAGCCACGCCTACGGCGAGCCGGGCGGCTCCTGGGGCTTGCTGGCGCTGAACCTGACCAAGCCGGAGGCTTACGGAAAAGTGATGGCGGAATACGCGTGGTGGTTCTCCCTGGCCTGGGAACCGGGCTACGGGCTGCGCTTCACCCAGCCGCACATGGGAGCCCCCTATATGGGCGAGGACGATCTGATCAACGCCACCTACGCCCTGGTGCTCCAGGCCCCGAAGCGGAACCTCCACCTGACCGGCGCGCACTTCAGCGGCCGTTGATTTCCCCCGCGCCCCGCCCGGCCATGACCCGATATTTCTTGCCGCTGATCCTTGCCGCCTCGCCTTGTGCGGCCGCCCTGCCCGCCACCGAAGCCGCCCTGGACCTCAAGGCGGAAGATGCCGCGACGCGGCGCGGACTGGCACTTGCGGAATTGGAAAGAATGCTCGGCGAGCGGGAGTGGAAAAACCTGGCCAACGGACCGCGCGCGACCTTCTTCCGCGATCTCCAGGGCAAGCTGCTGGAAGAACTGATGTTCTCCGGCCCCGTGCCCCAGGACGCGGCCAAGATGCTGCGGATCGCCGAAATCCTCTGGAAGGCGGACCGGGCGGGAATGGCGGACCGGCACGAGCTGACCACCGCGGCGGCGGTGGCGCTCATGTATGCGGAAAAGGATTGGCCGGAGGATCAGGCGCTCGCGCGCTACCGGTATTTCAAGGAATCGCGGAAGGCAGGGAAACTGCACCCGGTTTTCAACACCCTGGCCACCTGGGAGAAGCGCTTCGTGGTCTCCGCCGGGGGCAACGGGAAGTGGGCGGGCAAAGGCGGCTGGGGGGAGGAATCCCTGGTCTGGCTGCGCGACCATGTGAAATTGCCGGTGAAGGATTACACCGGTGCCTGCTGGCAGGCACCCTACCGGCTGGAGAATGTCTTCGGCGACTCGATCCACGGACCGAATTATTACGCACCCTTCGGGCACATGATCCACGCGGAGCGGGTGCGGGAAGTGGGCGGCGTATGCGGCTCGCTTTCCCACTACGGTGCCACGGCGGCACGGGCGAACGGCATCCCCGCGATTACGATGGGAGAGCCCGGGCACTGCGCCTACGCGGTGCGGACCGCGCCGGGCGAATGGACGCCCGCCTATTCCCTCTCCTGGCAGCGCGGTCTCCACACCTCGCTCTGGGGCCGGACCTGGACCCAGCTCGTGCTCCAGGAAAAGGTGCTGGGCGAGAAGTATGCCACGGACCGGAGCACGCTCCACCTCTGGCAGGCCCGCACCCTGAAGGGCAGGAACCCCGATCTGGCGGACAAGGCCTACCGGAAGGCCCTGGAAGCCCAGCCGTTGGCCCAGCCGGCATGGCTGGAGTACGTGGCCTGGCTCCGGGATTCGCGGAAATTGACGCCGCTGGAGTGGAAAAAGGTCCATGACGATGCCCTGGCCTCGCTGGCGGGCTATCCGGAAGCCGCCTGGGAAGTGGTCAAGGAAGTGGAGGGCATCATGATCAAGGATGTCCCGGCGGAAGAGAGGATCCCCTTCCTGCTGGCTTTCCACAACGGGATCGCGACCCGGGAGGGGCCGGTGATGTGGGACCTGCCGCAGGCGCTGGACGAGCAGGCCAGGCTGCTGGGCAATCCGGCGCAGGAGCTGGAATTCTTCGAGCAGGTGGTGACGCTGCAAGCGAAGTCCGAAAGCTGGCTCGCGCCGGTGGTGGCCTGGGGCAGCGGGCGCTTCGGCAAGGGTGGGAAGACGGAATGGTTCGAGGCGCTGGGCCGGGGTCTGGCCGCCGGCAGCGGCGGCGCGGCGGGCGAATCCACGCGCAAGGCGCTGCGGCCCGCGATCATCGCGGCCGCGGAAACCGGAAACGTGGATGCCTTCCAAGCCCTGGCGAAAGCCGTGAGCACCCCGGAAGGACCGAAGCTGCCGCCGCTGGACCCTTTCCCCGGCGAACTGCTCTCGGCGGGCGGCCTGCTGCGGATCTCCACCACCTCCAACTGGGATGCGCCCGAAAGCCATGCCGCCGTGCTGGAAACGCAGGGCGGCAGGCTCCACACGGCCGCCGAGGTGAAACCTCACGTGCTCGTGCGCCTCGCGAAGCTCGGCGAACTGTCCGGGATCGTGGTGGCGGACGCCTCCGCCGGCTACAACGCCAGCCGGATCGTTCCGATCAAGGTCTCCATCTCGGAAGACGGGCAAAGCTGGGAGGAAGTCTTCCGCTCGGAAAAACCCGGCGGCCCGTGGCGGATCCCGCTGGAAGGCAAGGCCCCGCGCGCGGCCTGGGTGAAGGTGGAGCGCGACGACGAGCGTAAGGAGGTCTTCCACCTTTCCGCGATCCACGTGTACGGGCGGCGCTTGCAGTGAAGCAAGAACGCGCGGTCCGCCCGATTTTTCCACAGAACCGATTTCCCCTGCCGTGAGACTCATCCCGATTGCCCTGATCGCCTGCATTTCCCTCGCCTCCGCCGCCGAGCGCGCGGCGGACTTCCCCGCCGCCTTGGAGAAGGCGAAGTCCGGCGGGCAGGACATCGCGGTGCTTTTCCACGGCTCGGACTGGTGCCTGCCGGGCAAGAAGCTGGCGGACTACTGGAAGACGGAGAATTTCGCGAAGTTCGCGGGCGATGACCTTGTGGTGGTGGACATCGACCGCAAGGAAAACCCCGGACCCGAGGACGAAGCCCTGGCCAAGAAGAACGAAGCCTGCCCGGTGAAGCCGCGGAGCCTGCCCGCCATCGCTCTCTTCGACCGCGAGGGCCGGCTGGTGGCGATCCGGGAAGGCAGCCCGGAACTCGATTCGCTGGGCAGGCCCGAGCAAGCGATCCAGCGGGCCGTGGAAGCGAGGAGGAAGCGGGACGATCTGTGGAAAAGGGCGGAAGGCGCGCGCGGACCGCAGAAAGCCGGGATGCTGGCCGCGGGGCTCGATCTGCTGGGCCTGGGAACCGGCCCGAAAAACGTGTATCAGCCGGTGGTGGAGGAAATCCGCAAAGCCGATCCGGAAGATCGCGGCGGGGCGCTGGCGCGCTATACTTTTCCCGGCAGAAAGTTGCTCGACGAGGCGGTGGCGGGCGGCAAAAGCGGGAAATTCACCGAAACGGACGAGGAAATCGGCAGCTGGCTCAAAAAAACGCACCTGACCCAAGACCAGCGGCAGGAGGCGCTGGCGGCACGCTTCGCCCTTTACCAACGCTGGCCGGAAAAGAAGGACGAACTCCCGCACGTCCTCCGGGAGATCGAGCGCCTGGACCCCGGCTCGGAGCTGGGGATCGCCGCCAGGTCTTACCTTGGCATGCTGGCGGAGAAAAAGTGAGCAGGGACGGGAACCAAAATCATCGCGGCTCCATGATAGTCCGGACCGCCATGCATCT
>CBFGVD010000437.1:0-3566 GCA_965651965.1 uncultured Verrucomicrobiaceae bacterium
CCAGGAATTCGTCCAACCGTTGGCGGCGAAGGTTTCCTCCAGCCAGACCGCGCCGCGGGCACCGCGACCGGAAAATTCGTCCCGGTAGAGCAGCAGCGGCAGGCGGCTGTTCGGAACCCGCCCGTGCCGCGGGAAAATCGCCGTTTCCGGGTCCGCGGGAGCGTCTTTCATGGAAGTGGGGTTGGATCGGAATCCGGGCCGAAGATCCGCTCCGGCCCCGCCGGGACGATCCGCGTGGGGTTGATGTCGTCGTGCGTGATGTAGTAGTGCCGCTTGATGTGGTCCAGATCCACGGTCGCGGCAATTCCCGGCTGCCGGTAAAGGTCGCGCAGATGGCGGTGGAGCGCGGGATAATCGAGAATCCGCCGGAGGTTGCATTTGAAATGGCCGTGATACACGGCATCGAATCTCGCGAGGGTGCAGAACAGGCGCCAGTCGCTCTCCACGATCCTGTCGCCGAGCAGGTATCGGGAGGAAGCGAGGCGGTTTTCCAGATCGTCAAGGGCGCGGAAGACCTTCTGCACCGCCGCCTCATACACGTTTTGCTCCGTGGCGAATCCCGCTTCGTAAACTCCGTTGTTCACGTTTTCGTAGAGGAAGGCGCTGAGCGCGGCCTGCTCTTCCCGGAGTGCCGCCGGGAAAAGGTCGGGTGCTTCCGGTGCTGCGAAGGCCCTTTGGAACATCAGGCAAATGTCGTCCTCGGAATTGTTCACAATCCGCTTTTCGACCCGGTCCCATAATACCGGTACGGTCACCCGGCCCGCGTGAGCGGGATCGGTGGCGCGGTAAGCTTCCGACAGGAAGCGGAAGCCCTCCGCATCGTCAGGCCCGTGACCGCGGCCGTTCCGGAAAGCCCAGCCTCGCTCGTCGCGCACGGGATCGGCGATGGTCACGCCGACCCATTCCTCCAAACCCAGGACTTTTCTCGCGATCAGGGTGCGGTGAGCCCACGGGCATGCCAACGAAACGTAGAGGTGGTAGCGCCCGGGAACCGCCGGCGGCCCCCCGGCGCCGCCCACGAAGTCGCGGAAGGCGTCTTCCTGCCGTTTGAAGGAGCCGTCCCGGGTCTCGTCAGGAAATTGTGCCATACCCTAGCGGTGCCAGCGTCCCCGGCGCCCGTGATAATAATGATTCTTGCGGTAGCCGTAAGGGCGGTAATACGGGCGGCGGTAGCCATAATAATGGTGGTCCCGGTCGTTGTTCTGCCCGATCGCGGAACCAAGCGCCCCGGCCGCAACCGCTCCGGCTGCAGCCGCCCCGGGGTCCACGGACTGTACCGGGCGTCCATAGGCATCATAGGTGGTGGTGCAGGAACTGCCCGTCGCCGCGATGAGAAGAATCACGACGGCGGCGCTACTTCGGATGATCGTTTTCATGAGTTTTTCCGGATTCCCTTGTTTTCAAGCAAAGCGCATACCGCCGCATCAAAAACCCTCTCAACCCTTTCTCATCCAATTTCTTATAGGATAATCCCGACTTCGTTCGGAACTAACCGAAAGTGCAAAGCCGCCGGAACCGCAATGCATTCTGCACGAGGGGATTTTCTCATCCGGCGGAAAAAATTTCCGCTTTGCGCGACTCCTGCTTTGGGGATAGCTCGATCATCGCGCACATGAGCACTCCCCCGCCTTCTCCATTTCCACCGACCCGGTGGACGGCGGTGGCGAATGTCTCCCGCCCCGGAGATCCCGGCCTGCGGGAAAAGGCGTTGGAAGAGCTCTGCAGGGACTACTGGTATCCCCTCTACGCCTTCGCCCGCCGCCAGGGGAGCAACCGCGAAAGCGCGGAGGACCTGACCCAGGGCTTTTTCCAGTATCTGCTCCAGAAGGACCTCTTCGCCGCGGCGCGGCAGGAGGCGGGCAAACTCCGGACCTTCCTGTTGACCATCTTCCAGCGCTACATCGGCGATGCGCGCGCGAGAGAGCAGGCGAAAAAGCGCGGCGGCGGCATGGAACTGCTTCCGCTCGATCCGGAGGAGGGAGAAAAGCGCTATTCCCGGGAACCGGTGGATCTGGTGACGCCGGAACAACTCTACGACCGGAGCTGGGCGATGGCCCTCCTGGCGGCGGCGCTGGACGAACTCCGCCGCAGCGAATCCGGCCAAGGCCGGGGCCGGCAGTTCGAACTGCTCTCGACCTTCCTCGATACCTCCACGGTGGCGGAGGGCGATTACGAGTCGCTCGCGGCGGCGCTGGATTCCACGCCCGTGGCGGTCAGGAAAGCCGTAAGCCGGCTGCGCCGGAAATTCCGGGACTGCCTGCGCGGCCAGATCGCGGCCACCCTGCGCGAGCCGGACGAGGAAAGGGTGGACGAGGAACTTCTCGCGCTGAAAGCAGCGCTGCGAGGCGGGTAGATGCCGCGGGGGCGAGGCGGGAAGAAATTCGCGCGTCACGCGCCCTCGCGTTTGCCCAAGACATGGGAACAGGGAGTGGCGCGAGATCAACCCCGCGCCGCGCCCCGATTTACAGCAACGCATTCCCATGAACGCCTATCACAAGCTCTACACGGCGGAAGACAGCGCCGTCGTCTTCATCGACCACCAGCCGCAGATGACCTTCGGTGTCGCCAACATCGACCGGGCGACCTTGATCAACAACGTGACCCTGCTGGCAAAGGTCGCGAAGGAATTCAATGTCCCCGCGATCCTGACGGCGGTGGAGACGGAATCCTTCAGCGGCTACATCTGGCCTCAGCTCCTGGATGTCTTCCCCGGCCAGACGGTGGTGGAGCGGACCTCGATGAACTCGTGGGACGACGAGGGTTTCCGCGAGGCGATCCGCGCCACCGGCAGGAAAAACATCCTGCTGACCGGCCTGTGGACGGAAGTGTGCGTGACCTGGCCGGCCATCGAGATGCTGGGCGAAGGCTACAACATCTACGTGGTGGAAGACTGCTGCGGAGCCACCTCCGCCGCCGCGCACGAAGCCGCGCTCTCCCGCATGGTCCAGGCCGGGGCGGTGCGCGTGACCGCCATCCCCGCCCTGCTGGAGTGGCAGCGCGATTGGGCGCGGCGCGAGCACTACGACAAGCTGATGGGCCTCATCAAGGGCCAGGGCGGTGCCTACGGCGTGGGCGTGGAATATGCCTACACGATGGTTCACAAGGCCCCGCAATCCGCGATCAAGCCCCAGACGGTGCCGCAGAAGGCGGGCCACTGAGATCCGCCGATGAATGCGCTCGCGCTCACGCTCGCCGGGGCGCTGCTCCCTGCGGGCGGCGGCGCGGCGCAAGAATGGACCGTCTCCTGGGACGGCCACGCGCGGACGATGTACGAAAGCTACCGCGGGGCGGATTTCGGCCTGGGCCCGGTGAAGGACGACGATTGGCTGCACCAGAGGGTCCAGCTCATGGCAACGGCGGACCGGGGGGAAGCATTCCGCCTGGCCGCCGAACTCACCTGGGGCCGGATGTGGGGCAAGGAAGCCCCGCTCGCCCCTCCGGATCAGGACGACCCCGACCTGCTCCAGCTCCACGCCCGCCTACGCCTGCCCGCAGGGGAGGACTCCGTGGAGATCCTCGCCGGCCGCCAGACGCTTTACTACGGCTCCGGCAGGCTGCTTGCGGCG
>CBFGVD010000438.1:0-3551 GCA_965651965.1 uncultured Verrucomicrobiaceae bacterium
AGAGCTGGTCGAAGGTGATTTCCGCATCCACCCGCAGCTTCGGCTGGCGCTGCTCCGGGGCGGTGGTGCGCAGCACGAACTCGGCGAAATCGCTGCGGAAAGCATCCATGCGGTCCTCCGCGATGGAAAGACCGGCCGCCATGTCGTGGCCGCCGCCCGCAAGCAGGTGGCCGCGGCAGGCATGGATGGCCTGGACGAGGGAGACGCCCTCGATGCTGCGGCCGCTGCCTTTCCCCACTCCTTCCTCATCGATGGCGACGACGAAGGTGGGCTTGTGGAACTGCCGCATGAGGCGGGAGGCGACGATGCCGACCACTCCCGGGTGCCAGGCGCGGGAGCCGAGCACGATGACGGGATCCCGCACCGGGTCGAAGGAGGCGGAGAGCATCTCCATCGCTTCCCGGCGGATCTGGCTCTCGTGGGTCTGGCGGCGCTTGTTATATTCGTCGAGCTTCTCGGCCAGGCTGCGGGCCAGGCGTTTGCAATCGGTGAGCAGGGTGGCCAGGGCGTCCTCCGGCATGTCCATGCGCCCGGCGGCATTCAGGCGCGGGCCGATGCGGAAGCCCACGTCCATGGAGGTGGCCTTGCCATTCATGCCGGAGACTTCCTGGAGCGCCTGGAGGCCGGGATTCAAGGTCAGGGGCAGGCGCTTGAGGCCGTGGCGGACGAGGATGCGGTTTTCGCCGATCATCGGCACGATGTCGGCGATGGTGGCCACGGCCACGAGCTCCAGCAGTTCCTTCAGGTCGAAGCCGGGCGCGGGGCGCTCCTTCACCATCGCGTGGGCCAGCTTGAAGCAGACGCCTGCGGCACAGAGGTAAGCGGGCCCGCCGCCGATTTTCGGGTTCACCAGGGCGTTCGCAGGCGGCCGGCCGCGGGGGCTGGGCTCGTGGTGATCCACCACGATCACATCCACGCCGTCGGCACGCAGCGCCGCGATTTCATCGACGGAGACGGTGCCGCAATCGACGGCGATGAGGAGATCGGGCTTCGGGCCCTCCCGCATGCAGCGCCCCAGGGCGGCGGTGCTCAGGCCGTAGCCCTCGTTGCTGCGGCGGGGGATGAAGTGGCGGGGCTCCAGGCCGTAGGCATGCAGCAGACGGCGCATGACGGCGATGGAAGTCACGCCATCCACATCGTAGTCGCCGTAGAGGCAGACTTCCTCCCCCCGGTCGACCGCGCCCAGGATACGGGCGACGGCATCCCGCATTTCGGCGATTTCGAAGGGATCGCTCAGGTCGCGGAGTTTCGGGCGCAGGAAGCCCTCCAGATCCTCGCCCGAGGGCAGGCCGCGCTGGCGGATGAGATGTTCCAAAATGGCCGGAAAGGCATGGCCCCGACCGTTCCCGTTGGTATGGAAAGGGTCGCCGTGGAGAATCCAGTCGGCGGGAGGAGCGCGCATTATGGTTGCGCAGCGTAGGCAGCGTTCCGCGTGCCACTCAAGCCCGTAACGCTTTCAGTCGAACAAGGTTGGAAGCTCCGGCCCCGCGAGGTGGGCGAAAGCAAGCTGCACGTAGTGCGGGGCGTTCCGGTAGGGGCAGAGCGGGGGCAGCTCCCCGGGGGCGAAATAGGCGGCCCCGTCCGTCTCGTGGGAGTGCGCCAGGGCCCCGCCGACGGCCCGGCAGAGGAAAAGGAGCTTGTACACGTGCTCCGGCTGGCGCGGGTGGCCCTGCTTGTCCTTGTCCCAGCAGGCGAGGAGCTTCAGCACCTCCACTTCGATCCCGGCTTCCTCGCGCACCTCGCGGACGGCGTTTTCCGCCGGGCTGGCATTCAGGTCCGCCCAGCCGCCGGGCAGGGCCCAGGTGCCGGTGCCCGCCTCCCGGACGAGGAGGATTTTCCCCTCCTCGATCACCGCGGCACGGATGTCCACCTTCGGCGTGGCATAGCCGAATTCCACCGGCCAGCGGAATTCCCGGTCCTCCGCGGCCAGAAGCTCGGAGGCGATCTCGTGCAAGCGCTTGTAGCGTTCCAGGTCGTAAGGGCCGGTGGAGTAGCGCAGGCCGGCTTCGGCCATGGATTTCAGTTCACGGCTTACGGAGAGCAGGTCGCGGGGCATGGAGAGAGGACGAATGATACCAGTTTACGGGATTGATCCCCGAAAAACTCTCCTTGGGCCGGACCGCCAGGGCGGCCCCGGAAAGCTTATCCCAACAGGCTGCCCCGACTATAGAGAGCAACGACGGGGATACCCCGGGCCTCGATGGCCTGGCGGCCGCCTTCTTCCCGGTCCACGAGCACGAGCGCGAAGGCGACCTTCCCGCCCTCCCGCTCGATCACATCGATGGCCTTCAGGGTCGAGCCGCCGGTGGTGATGACGTCGTCCACCACCACGACCGTCTGGCCTGCGGCGAAATTTCCCTCGATCTGCTTGCCGCGGCCGTGGCCCTTCGGCTCCTTGCGCACGGTGAAGACCTGCAGGGCTTCTGCCGGATTCTCCACCGCGCTGGTCATGCCGACCGCGAGGGAAATGGGATCCGCCCCGAGGGTCATGCCGCCGATGGCATCGATTTGCAGCCCTTCCGCCTTGATTCTCTCCCGCACGGCGGCCCAGCCGAGCTTGCCGATCAGGGTCGCGCCGAAGGGGTCGAGCGCGGTGACCCGGCAGTCGATGTAGAGATCGCTCTGCGCCCCGGAGGCGAGCGTGAAGGTGCCGGTGCGGACGGACTTTTCGAGGAGGATGGCTTTCAGCGCGGCGGCGGTGTCGGACATGGCGGGAGAGTCCAGAGAGCGACCGCAAGAGTCCAGAGCAAGAATCCGGGATCGACGCGGGGAGCCGGGATTTCACAACCGGGAAGATGACTAACGAAGATCCGGAGCCTCTGCGGCAGATCTCCCGACGGGAGAAAAGGGCGTTTATTTTGACCGGAGTTTGGACCGGAGCGGGCTTGTTGGCCTTGGGAGGAACTTTGGCCTTGAGCCAATGGATCGCAGCCGAATTCAGAAAGCTCTCTGCAAGCACGGCTTTTTCTTTCGGATGGAGACCTCAGCGGGCTGAAGCGGATTCTCGACCGGGCCCTACCTTTCCAGATCGCCTGTTCCGTTACCCTCATCCTTTCCGCACTGGGCTTCCTCATCAACCTGGTCCGCTGGCTGCTCGCGATCCGGAAGCGGCGGCAGCTTGAAGCGGCGCTCTTCCCGCGCCCCTGACCGGGATACGAAAAAGCCGCCGACCCTTCCGGGCGGCGGCTTCTCGAAAAACTATGGCAGTCCGCTCAGTTCGCGGTGGCTTCAGCGCTCACGTTGACGCGGCGGCCTTCCTTGTCGAAGAACACGCGGCCGTCCACGATGGCGAAGATGGTGTGGTCCTTGCCGATGCCGACGCCGCGGCCGGGGTGCCACTTGGTGCCGCGCTGGCGGATGATGATATTGCCCGGGATGACGGCTTCTCCGCCGAACTTCTTCACGCCGAGGCGCTTGGAGCGGGAATCGCGGCCGTTCTTGACGGAACCTTGACCTTTCTTGTGAGCCATGACTGGAAAGTGGTTGGGGTGATTAACCGGCGATGGAGGTGATCTCCAGCTTGGTGAGGTGGCGGCGGAAGCCCTTGGTCT
>CBFGVD010000439.1:0-3549 GCA_965651965.1 uncultured Verrucomicrobiaceae bacterium
GTCTTTCCCGCCAGCCCGACCCGGTAGCCCAGCTCGCCCAGATAATGCGGCATGCTGCGGGTGCCGGGGCGGGAAGCAGCCTGATTCCAGGCACAGCCGTTCCGAAGGGGCATCCGGCCGGTATAAAGCTCCGAACGGCTGGGGGAACACATGGACATGCCCAGGTAGGCCCGCTCGAAGACGGTACCCTGCTTGGCGAAGGCATCCAGATTCGGGGTTTTCGCGTTTTCCCCGCCGTGGAATGAGAGATCGCTGAAAGTGCAATCGTCCGCGAGGATCACGAGGAGATTCGGCCGCGGCGGAGCGTCTTCACCCCTGGAGACGCCGGCCAGGACGGCCCACGCGCAGGCTAAAAGGAGAATTGGTTTCATGTGTAAAACGGGTTTCCTGCGCCAGGATCGGAAATCTCCCCTGAGCTTGAAAACGAGGAAACGCGCCATCATGAACCGCGGGAACGGCGGTTTGTTCCGGCGCGGGATCGCATCCCGCCGGAAAGTCCCTCGGGGGGTCAAAAGGAAAAGGCAGGCCGGGGCTGCCCGCCTCCCCGGATCAATTCGCCGGGAACACGGTGGGTTCCCGTTTCCGGCCGCCGCCGAAGTCGTCGAAAAGATCCTTCGAGCTGACGTAAAGCATGATGCCGAAGAGGAGGAAGACGAAGCAGAGCTGGATGTACTCCAGCAGCTTCACCCGCACGGGGCGTTTCGCGATCCACTCCATGGTGGCGAGCACGATGTGGCCGCCATCCAGCACGGGGAAAGGCAGCATGTTCAGGATCGCCAGGTTGATGTTCAGCAGCACCAGGAAGGCCATGATCCGCAGGACGGGGTAGTCGAGCTGGAGCATCAGGTACTGGAGCTTCCCGATCCCGATGGGTCCGCTGAGGTGCTGGATGCCGATGCTGGAATCCGGCGCGGCCACGCTGGTGATCGTGAGCCACATCATCCGCACCGTGTCCGTGATCTGTTTGCCGACTCCCGGTTTGATGATCTCGCGGTTCACCTCCAGATCCTGAAGAATGCCCATGCCGACCATCGGCCGGGAATCCTCCTTCTTCGGTGAAATCGGCACGACCGGGGTCACGGTGACGGTTTTTTTCTCGCCGTCGCGCTCGTAGCCGATTTCCACCGGCTTGGCCCCGTTTTCCTTCAGGAGATAAAGCGCCTGATCGTCGGAAAGGACTTCTTCCCCATTGATGGAAAGCAGGATGTCCCCGCTCTTCAGGCCCGCCCGGCCTGCCGGCGGATTCTTCACGAATTCCTCCGGCGCGATCTGGATGGTGACGGGGCCCTTGCCGATCGGTTCGATGCCCACCTGGCGGACCGCCCGTCGCTGCCAGATGCTGGTGGAGGGCGGAATCTCGAACTCGGAATGCTTCGTGACGACGCCGACATCCGGCCGATCGACGGTGAATTCGATGTGGCTGCCGCGGCTGGTCACGATATTGAGCTGCACGCTATCCAGCGTTCCGTCCCAACTGTTCACGGGCGTACCGTTCACCGCCAGGATCTTGTCCCCGCGTTGAAGGCCGGCGATTGCTCCGGGGCTGCCGGGCTCCACCCAGCCGATGGTGGTGGTGGGCACGATGTCCGCGGGCTTGCCGAAGGTGGCTACTCCCACCGCGGCGGCGGCTGCCAGGAGAAAGGAAAACAGGGGCCCGGCGAAGGCGACGATGATCTTGTCCAGCGGCTTGATCGGCGGCAGTTGCTCGCGGTCGAGATTGCTGCCCTCGATCGCTTCCATCGGGGCCATCTGCGGCAGGGCGACGAAACCGCCCGCGGGAATCCAGCCGAGACCCCATTGCACGCCGTTGACGGTCTTGCTCCAGATCGGCTTGCCGAACCAGATCTGGAAGCGGTCGATCTTCAACCCCCGCCATTTCGCTGCCCAATAGTGGCCGAGTTCATGGACGAAAATGATGAGATTGAAGATCACGAGGACCACGAGCACCAGCATCGCGACCTGAAAGTAATTCAGAGGTTCCGACATGAGAGAATGTTGCAGGGCTAGCGTAGCCGCGACTGTAAATGCTTCAAGAAGTTAAACCCCGCGGCCATCCAACAGCTATTGACGCCTCCGGCGGCAATTTCGGAAGATCCTCCCCGTGGCGTGGCGAATCGACGAGGCCGTGGTGCGCGGCGAGATCGACAACACGGTCGAAGGCAAGACCTCCGGCCGGATCTGGCTGCTTGGCCGGCAGGAGCCCGTGGAACTGGATCTGACCGGGGACTGCTGGCGGGATCTGGCGGGAACGCGGCTGGTTTTCCGCAATCCGGGACCGAAGCCGCAGCCGAACACGGATCTGGCCAGCCCGCAGCGCGGGGTGGTGGGAGACATGACGGCCTCCCGCAAGAACAAGGTGCCGCTGGTTTCCAGCGAGGAACTGGCTGCACTCTATGCCGCCCGCCAGGAGATCCCCTTTTGCTGGAAAAACACCCTCTACCTGGAGTGGTTCAGCGAGACGAACGGGCGCGTGGTGATCGAGACCTGCGACTTCGCCCTGGAGCTTTCCGAACGGATCTGGGAAATGGACGACGATGCGGAAGAAGCCCAGAAACTGGCCAACATGCAGGCGATGAGGGACTTCATGAACCAGCTCGTGCGCCGCATCGAACCGGCGGACCGGTCCCCCGATACCGGCGAAGAGGAAAACGAATTCCAGTGGGAGGAACGGCTCAAGGAGTCCGACCGGCTGACGGACGCCTACCAGGAGGTGCTGGAAAAGTATCTGGACGATCCCGACGCGGAGCGGAAGGAGGCCTTCGCGATGGGCTGGGACGGGCTGCTGGAGGCGTTGGCGGACGAAACCGAACTGCCCGATCCCGTGGAGCCCGCCTGGCAGGCGGCCCCCTCCGAGGACGAGGACTGGGACGAGGAGGCGGGCCTGCGCCAGCATCCCCTCCAGGCCGAGGCCCAGGAACTGGTGATCCGGGCGATCGGCCTGACCCGCGCCGGGGAAGACCACCCGGCGATCCAAGCCCTGAATGCCGCCCTGATGCAGGTGGCCGGGAAGCTGGCGGGCGCGCTGAACGGCGACTACGAGCGCGAGACCGGCTACGTGCTGGCGATGCTGAAGCGCTGCCTGGGCTGGCAAAACGACGCCCTGGCCGCCTGTGCCGAACTTGTCCGCGCCGCGGAGGACGAGGACCAGCGGCGTGCGCTGGAGGCACTGAAAGAGACCATTTTCTCGATCCGGGAGGAGATCGTGAATCTCAGGAAAAAACTTAAGGAAAATTAAGCGATTGCATCGCTTGGAAACCGCGTTACCACGTCCACCCATGAAGAAGCTGCTCGCTCTGCTGGCGCTCGGCGCCGCCGTTTTCCTTTCTTCCTGCAATACCGCGATCGGTTTCGGCCGCGACCTGCGCCTGCTCGGAACCGGCATGGAAAACAAGGCCCACGGCCGCACCTGGGATGGCCAGCAACACCAACAACAACAGGACAATCTCCCGACCTATTGACCGCACGGGGCGGGATCTCCACCCATGAACAAGCTCTTACTGCTGCTGGCACTGGGTGCCACCGTCTCGCTCGCTTCCTGCAATACCACCA
>CBFGVD010000440.1:0-3534 GCA_965651965.1 uncultured Verrucomicrobiaceae bacterium
CCATCGAATATCTCCGGACACCGTTTTAACCGCCGCCGCGGGCGGCACTTGCCAGACAATGGCATTATCCCCGTAGCCCGTAACCCTCGATACCACGGTGGATGCGACCGGATTTCCCGCGGCATCCGACATCGCCACGGTCGCGGATGAAAAATCGGCTCCGGAATAGGAAAGGGACCAGAAAGGTGAATTCAAGCCCGAGGGAAAATATCCGGCCGCCGGGTAAGAAACGAAAACGGGTTCGCGATCGGGATCGAGTTCGGACGGCTTCGGAACCACGTAAAGGGAGTTTGTGGGCAGCTTGATAGTCCCATTGGAAGGATTGTAATTTCCCGGCGTGTCTCCGGTCGCGAAATCCGTGGACCGCAGCCCTAGAATCCACCGGCGGTGCCCCACATCGTAGTTCCACGCGGAGATACCCGAGACGTCTTCCTTCATATAGGCATCCAGCGCACCGGGGCCGTAGAATCCCAGCGCTAGATTTCCGTTCTTGTTGGCGTTCCAAGCCGCGGCGGTCCAAGCAACGCAAGAGGCGGGAGGATTATGGCTCAGACCATTTGCGGAGGGGTAGGTGCGGATGATCATCAGCGCCGAACGTTGGGAGGCGGCCGCCTTCGTGGTGGAAGCCGGCGGCACATGGGCATCTCCCGCGGAAATTTTCACGGTGGCTCCGGAATTCACCTGTACATCGGAGGGAAGACCGCATAGGGCCCGATAGAAATTCACACGTCGCTCGACATCATCCACGAAAGCCGCAGAGACGGTTCCCTCCGCCCCAGCAGCGGTGGAAGCATAATTCCCCGTCCACCCGATACGATTCTGGTAGCCCTCCGACGCCATATAAATGGCGTGGTAGAAGGAAACCACGTCGTTCCGGTTGCTCGTGTCCACGGAGAAGCCGCCGGTGGAAGCTGGAAATGTCGATCCGGGCTCCCAGGCGAGGGTGATCGCGGGCACGAAAAAAACCGGCCGGATTGCTCTTGGCCAAAGGGACAGCACGCACAAATAATAATCCGGAAATCCTAACAATCAAGGGGTTAATTTTGTAAATCAACCCATCCCAACACGCTAATCCCGAGAAAATTCGTAGCGGATCGCCGAAATACCAAAAAAGGATGCCGTTTCCGCCCGGAGAACGATGGAGCCGAGCGAGGCGGCCCGGAAGTCCGCGGCCACGGCGGCTTCCCCTTCCTCGGGAGAAAAATCCCCCTCGGGTCC
Source organism: uncultured Verrucomicrobiaceae bacterium (assembly GCA_965651965.1). Lineage (GTDB taxonomy): Bacteria > Verrucomicrobiota > Verrucomicrobiia > Verrucomicrobiales > Akkermansiaceae > Haloferula. Next base: position 1,219 of record CBFGVD010000440.1, read on the forward strand.
GACCAGAAGCGTGACCCGGGCCGGGACCGGCACCTCGCGGAGGATCTCACGCAGCGGCCGGGCCCCGGGAAAAAGGGAAGCGATGATCTTCAGATCCCCCTGCGCGCGCGGCAGCCAGTCCGCGAAGGAACGGGGCGCGGCCACCTCCGGCAGGAGATCCTGGCCGCATTGTTTGCATGCCTCCAGCGCCACGCGCTGCCACTTCGCGGCTTTTTTGGAAGCATCCTCTTGATCGACCTGCACCACCGTGCGGCGCGTGATCAGCGGCTGGATGGCATTGACACCGAGCTCCACCGCCTTCTGAACGATGAGATCCATCGTCTTCCCTTTCGGGACCGCCTGTGCCAGGGTGATCTCCGGCACAGGGACCGGACTCGCTCTCGCTTCGCCCAGGGAGAGGTGCAACTCGGATTTCGAAGCATCCGTGATCTCCGCGCGGGCAGAGCGGCCGCGGCCGTCGAAAACCGTGACCGCGTCGCCCCGCCGCAGGCGCATCACCTGGGCGGCATGTTTCGCCTCCTCCCCGCTCAGGACGGCGCGCTCCCCCCAAGCATCGGGACTCAGGAAAAAGCGCGCCATGGCATGCGGGAAAGGTCAGAGGTCAAAGAAACGCCGGGCCTTCTGGAAGAAGGACTCCTGCATCGGGGAATTGTGCTCGCCGATGGATTCCGAGAAAGCCCGCAGCTTCTCCTGCTGCTCGGAGTTCAGCTTCGTCGGCACCTCCACCTGCACGCGCACGTGCAGATCGCCCTTCCGGCTGTTGGAAAGGCTCGGCACGCCGCGCTCGCGCAGGCGGAAGAGGGTGCCGCCTTGCGTGCCCGCGGGAATCTTGATCGAGGCCTTGCCGTCGAGCGTGGGGACTTCCAGCTCGCCTCCGAGCGTGGCCGTGCTGAAGGGCATCGGCACTTCGCAGAAAAGATCGTTGCCCTCGCGCTCGAAGACGTCGTGCTCCTTCACGTGCAGGAAAACGTAGAGATCCCCCGCGCCGCCGCCGCGGACCCCGGCATCGCCGTTTCCGGTGGAGCGCAGGCGCGTGCCGTCTTCCACCCCGGCCGGGATGCGGATCTTGATCCGACTGGTCTTGTGCGTCCGGCCGTCTCCGCCGCAGGTCCCGCAGGGATCGGAGACCGTTTCCCCCGCGCCGCGGCATTCCGGGCAGGTGGTCTGCTGGATGAAAATGCCCGCCTGCCGGGCCACCACGCCGCGGCCGCCGCAGCTCGTGCACGGTTTCGTACCGCCGCCGCTCTTCGAGCCGGAGGCATGGCAATTGCCGCAGGGGCCGAAGTGCTCGATCTCGAGCTCCTTTTCCGAACCGCGGGCTGCCTCCTCCAGGCTGATCTCCAGATCGTAGCGCAGGTCGCTGCCGCGCTGCTTGCCGCTGCGCTGGCGGCGCCCGCCGCCGAAGAACTCCTCGAAGCCCCCGCCGAAAGCGCTGCCGAAGACCTGCGAAAAGAGGTCCATCGGATCGTGGAAGCCTCCGCCGCCGCCCATGCCGCCACTGAAGGCGGAGTGGCCGTAGCGGTCGTAGGCCGCCCGCTTGTCCGGATCGCTCAGGGCCTCGTAGGCCTCGCCCAGCTCCTTGAATTTTTCCTCGGCCTGGTGATCCCCCGGATTTTTGTCCGGGTGGAATTTCACCGCCAGCTTGCGGTAGGCCTTCTTGATTTCCTCCGCGCTCGCCTCGCGGGAAACGCCCAGGATCTCGTAGTAGTCGCGCTTCGCGGCCATCATTGTCCTTCCTCCCCGTCGTTCTTGGCCACCACCACCGTGGCGGGCCGCAGCAGGCGGTCCCGCAGCATGTAGCCGCGGCGGTGGACCCGCAGGATCTTCCCGTCCTCGCTTTCGGGCGAAACCTCGTGGGAAACGGCCTCGTGGACATTCGGATCGAAAACCTTCCCCTCCGCAGGCACCTCCGTCACGCCCTGCGCGGTCAGGAAGTCGTTCAACTGGCGGCGGACCATGTCCATGCCGATGTAGATCATGGAGCTCTTGTCCTGGGCCGCGGCCTGCATTCCCATCTCGAAGTTGTCGATCACCGGCAGCAGGTCCTCCAGCAGGGACTGGTTGGCGTAGCGGATCGCATCCTCCCTCTCGCGGGCGGAGCGCTTGCGGAAATTGTCGAGGTCGGCGGCGGTCCTTACGGCCAGCTCGCGCCATTTCATCACGTCGGCTTCAAGCTCGGCCAGAGGATCGGAGGAAAGATCCTCGGCAGCCGCGGCGGCCTCCTCGGCGGGGGTATCCTTTTCGATCTCGTCTTCAGGAGTCATGCGCGGCGTTCCTGCCACCGGCGGGGCGCTGCGTCAACCCCCCGGAAGCGGA
>CBFGVD010000441.1:0-3526 GCA_965651965.1 uncultured Verrucomicrobiaceae bacterium
GCCGTGCCCGCCCGCTACCTGATCCTCGAACCCAGCGCCGACCTGCGCGAGCGCCAGCTCGAACGCCTGCGTGACGCGCTGCCCTCGCGCCTGGCCGACCGCGTGCACTGGCTCGACGGCCCGCCGGAGAAGGGCTGGCGCGGATTCCTGTTCGCCAACGAAGTGATCGACGCCCTGCCGACCCCGGACGGACGACTTTCACCCGTAACGCAAACCGCACCCAGATGAGTTCCGAACCTGCCTGCTCGCTCAGCCGTGATTTCCCCGCCTCCCCCCAACAAGTGTTTGATGCATGGACCGATCCTTCCCGGCTTGCCCTCTGGTGGGGCCCGCGGGAATCCACGGCGGAGGTTTGCGACTTCCAGTCCAAGCCCGGCGGGGGCATCCGTATCGACCTGCGCGGCCGGGACGGCGCGATAGAGCGGATGATCGGCGCGATGGAAGAGATCGAGGCCCCCGGGATGCTCGTTTTCACGAGTGCCGTGCTCGATGATACGGGGCGGGCTCTTTTCAAGGTCCGCACGGCGGTTTCCATCGGCGGGGTCAACGGACATTCGACCCTGGAGCTCCGGGTTTGGGTCATTCAAAAAAGCGGGGCCGCGGCGGAAATCATCCTGGCGGGCATGAAGCCGGCTTGGGCGCAGAGCCTGGACCGGCTGTCCGCCTGCCTGGCGGATGTCCCGGATGATGCCGGTCAGGACCCGGCGGCGGAGAAAGAAAACCCCGAGCCGGCCGGGAAGCACCTTGCGGTTCCGGGGATCCCGGCCCTGTAGATCCGGTCAGGGAAGAGGGAAATTTTTCATGGGAACTAAACCTTGACCCCCGTGCGGGTCATCTTTGGTCGCAGGGAACCCAAGCCCTGCGTTCCAAACCCATGAAAACCCAATCCATACCCCATGCGGGGAAGGGGCTGCTTGCCCTGATCCTAGCCGCGGCAGTCGTTTCGGCGGATGCTGCGGAGAAGACCCACCGCTACTTCCGCTTCCAGCAGACGAAATTGCGGAGCAGCACGGCCAATAGCATCCAGGTCTCCGAGTTCGAGTTCAAGCTGGGCGGTACCGCCCTCGATATGACCGGCGTCGTGGCTACCAATCCCGGGGGGGCCAATCCGGGCGGCGGGAACGAAGGGCCGGAGAAATCCATCGATCTGGATGTCAACACGAAGTGGCTGGATTTCAACAAGCAGGCTATCGTCTTCGATTTCGGCGCGCCGGTCACCATCGACGAATACAACTATGCGACCGCGAACGATGCGGACGGCCGCGACCCGGTGAGCTGGGTTCTTTCCGGCAGCGACGACAACGTGACCTGGACACCGCTGGACGTGCGGAGCGATCAGGCGATCACCACCGACCGCTTCACCTACCAGGCGGGCTGGGAGATCCCCGCGACGCTGGCCCCGCAGATCGACTCCTTCACCACGAGCATGAGCGTGGTGTTGAACGGGACCACGAACGTCACCGCCGATTGGACCACGGCGCTCGCGGATACGGTGACGCTCAGCGGCTACGGCACGGTGGCGGCTTCCGGTTCGCAGGTGCTCACCCTGCCGGATAACACCGACACCGCCCTGACCCTGGAGGCCACCAGCGACTTCGGCACGGCCACGGCGGATCTAACGGTTCGGACGGTGGCCGGCGGCACGGCCGATTTCCAGTTCATCCGCTTCACGCCGGTGACATTCCGCGGCCCGTCCAACAGCATCCAGCTCTCGGAGTTCTTCTTCAAGAACGGCGCGACCTTCGTGCCGATCCAGCTCGCCTACAACGATGTGGGAGGAAACAGCCCCGATGCCGAGACGCCCACCAACCTCTTCGATGACAGCGTGGATACCAAGTGGCTGGATTTCAGCAAGGGCGCGGTGATCTTCGACATGGGCGGGAATTTCCCCTTCGACAGCTACGGCTTCGCCACGGCGAACGACGCTCCCGAGCGCGATCCCGTGCGCTGGATCCTGGAAGGTAGCAACGACCAGGAAAACTGGACCTTGCTCGACAACCTGACGGCTTTCGACGTGGCGGTGCCGGTGGCGCGGAAGGCCTACCTGCAGGACGTGCCGCTGCCCGGTGCGTCGTTGATTCCCTTCGTCTCCCTGGCGGGCGAGACGAAAGTCATCTCCGGCGAGCCGGTGACGCTGGTGTGGGAGTCCCTCGGCGGAGCCACCACGACCTTGAACGGCGATCCCGTGGCGGCATCCGGCTCCATGGACGTCTCGCCCACGGAAAACACGGTCTATACCCTGGTCGCGACCAGCGCGGGAGAGGTGGAGGCCACGGCCACGCTTGCGGTGGAGGTGATCGAGCCCGCCATCACCGGGATCGATTACGACAACTTCGACGCCGCGGGAGAGGAGATCGCCCTGCTCGGGCAGGCGTCGATTTTGAACGACTTCGCCCTGCGCCCCTCGCCGGGCGACTTCGCGCGCCTGCGCATCACGCCGGATGCCGGCAGCGCCACGGGTGCCGCCTGGTTCCGCAAGCGGCTGGATTTTTCCGAAGGTTTCGAGACGACCTTCGACATGCATTTCGTGAATATCTCCGGCGGCGGGGATGGTGCCGACGGGATGGCCTTCGTGATCCACAACGACGCCCTGCGGACCCAGGCCTTCCCGCAATTCACACAGGAGAACGGCCTGCCTGCGAACGCGCTGAACGTGACCTTCGATTCCCACCAGAACGAAGACGACCTGAGCGACGCGATGGTGGAAGTGCGGAGCGGCGAAACCTTGCTCACCGCGGTGAACCTGGCGGATTTCCCGACCCTCAGCCTCGGCGGCAGCGCGGAGGAGAAGGACCTCAGCCGCCTGAGCGGCTCGGTGCCGGTGTATGCCGTGCGCATCACCTACGTGCCGGGGGATCTGGACGTTTACTTCGACGGGGTGCTGGTGGTGGACAGCCTGAACGTGGACCTTGCGGCGATCGGCGCGCTGGATGCGGGCGGCCTGGGTTACACGGGCTTCACCTCCCGTACCGGCGGTTTCTACGAGGCGCATGACGTGACGAGCTGGAAACTCGCCACGGGCGTGCCGGCCGCGCCGCTGACCCTGACCTCGTTCAGCATCACCGGCGGGGAGACTCCTTCCGCCACGCTGGACTGGACCTCCAGCCCGGGGCGGACCTACCGCATCACGACCTCCGGGGACCTGATCGACTGGTCGCACATCGCGGAACAGGGGATTGCCGCCGACGTGGACGGCATCAACAGCATGACCGTGCCGCTTCCCGCGGGCACGAAACGTTTTGTCCGGGTAGAAGAGGAGTGAATCCCGGCGGCGGGATTTGCTCGGCGCGGGGGCGGGCTATTGGGGTGCCTGCCTCCGCGCCACGCTCCGGGATTCGTTTCCCGGAGCGCGGTAGCAGATTTCACGTCGTCCGCCCACGCGGTCCGGCTCCCGCATCCATCTCCATGAAGATCCCCGCGCGGGGATCTCCATGGCGGGCGGGATCCTGCGGTGGCGGGCTTGCGCCGCGCCCCGCCGGATCAGGGCTGGAGCACCACGCCGGCTTCCTCCAGGGCCAGGGCGGCT
>CBFGVD010000442.1:0-3522 GCA_965651965.1 uncultured Verrucomicrobiaceae bacterium
CCTTCGGATGCATCGTCGCTCCCTCGTGCCGGAGGGCTCGGCTACAGGTTCGCTTGAAATGCTCTAGCGCCTGCGGCGGCGCAGGGCGATGCCGGCGCAGGCCAGGCCCGCCAGGGCGGCGGCGGAAGGCTCCGGCACGGTGGTGCCATCGGTACCCGCTCTCAACATGGTCTCCATATCGTAGAAGTACATGTTGTAGTCTCCGGCGGTCGGGGCGGCGGCGGCCACCGCGGCATTCGTGGTGAGCGTGCCCGCGGAAAGGATGATGACATCTCCATCTGCCATGGAACTAAGACTACCGGTCATCACAAGATCGTTGAGATCGGGAGTGCCGAAATTCATCCCGCCGAAAAAGGTGGCCATCGTGATCGGGGTCCCGTTATTCACGGTGAAGGTAACATTTCCCGACACGGCGGCATTCGTGAAGCCGGCGAAAATCTCGCCGATATCCTCGATGAGGAATGCCGGCGAACCCGAGACCCCCTGCGGGACATTGACCGTGAACATGACGGGCTCCGCGATGGTGATGGAGAGCGGGGCTCCGCTGCCGCCGGAGAATTCGAGCGCGATGGCGGCATCCGCGGTGGCGGAGAGGAGAGGGGCGAGGAGAACCAGGGCTTTCAGGGATGCGTATGCTTTTTTCATGGGGTATAGGGGATATATCGGGGGATTGCCGCGCGGCCGGAGCAGCCGCACCACGGCGTATCTAGCAAACGCGGTTGAAGACGCAGCATTTATCAGTTTATTATGACATTTTGATTTTCCTTACTTCCGGAGCACCTCCTGCCAGGGGAAAGGGTGCCCGCCGCAGAAAATGCGCGGACTTCGCCGGAAAACAAAAGAGCCGCACCCCTCCACGGGGTGCGGCTCTTTGGAAAAGCGGGCGGGACCGATCAGCGCTTGGAGAACTGGAAGCGCTTGCGGGCACCGGGGCGGCCGGGCTTCTTGCGCTCCTTCATGCGCGGGTCGCGGCGGAGCAGGCCGTGAGGCTTGATCACCTTGCGGAGCTCGGCGTCGAAGACCGTGAGCGCGCGGGCCACCGCGAGGCGGATCGCTCCGGCCTGGCCGTGGATGCCACCGCCGGCGGCGGAAACCGTCACGTCGAACTTGTTCAACAGGTTCGCGTGCTGGAAAGGTGCCAGAACGGTGTTCTGGAGAGGCAGCGTCGGCAGGTATTCCTCGAAGGAACGGCCGTTGATGAGGATCTGTCCGCTGCCTTCCGTCATGCGGACGCGGGCGACGGCGTTCTTGCGGCGGCCGGTGGCGCTGAGAGTCTTGGCTTCGCTCATGTCAAAAAAAGTTCGGGGCTAGCGTCGGGTTCAGGCGATTTCGTAGGCCTGCGGTTGCTGGGCCTCGTGCGGGTGCTCGGCACCGGCGTAAACCTTCAGCTTGCCGTATTGGGCGCGGCCGAGGCGGGTCTTCGGGATCATGCCCCACACCGCGTATTCCACCAGCAGCACCGGGCGGCGCTTGCGGACCATGCGCGGGGTTTCCACCTTTTTGCCGCCGACGTAGCCGGAGAAGCGGGTGTAGATCTTGTCGTGCTCCTTGGTCCCCGTGAGGACGACCTTGTCTGCATTGATCACCACGACGAAATCGCCGGTGTCGATGTGCGGGGTGAAAATGGCCTTGTGCTTGCCGCGGAGCAGGCGAGCAGCCTCCACCGCGACCTGGCCGAGGACCTTGTCCTTGGCGTCGATCACGTACCAGTTGCGCTCGATGTCGGTCGGCTTGGCGGAAAACGTCTTCATGAGATGGGAACCGGAAATCCTTCTGCCGCTCGCGGACCGGCGTCCGGAGGCGAAGGGGCGCGCAAGCTAGTGAGCGGGCCATACGGTGTCAATCGGAAATCCGCCGGAAATGAGGGATCGGGCATCCCGGACATCGAAGGCCCGGCGGTGAAGGTCGAGGTGCCGGATCATCAAGCGCACCGGCCAGGGGCCTTCGGCAGTTCATTCCGGCGTTCAATGTCGGGCGTTCGATGTCCGATGCTCAACCGCCTCCTCCCGGCGGCACGGCGGGTGCTCCGCCTCCCCGCCCCGCCCGCCTGTCCCTTTCTTTACTTGTGGGCGATTGGCAGTCCCCCCATCATCCCCCCCATACGGTCCTCTCCCCATGGCAGATCAAACGACCCTCCAGCCTTTTTTCGATACCCTCGGGCAGCCTTCCGCGCCCCACGCGCCCGGAGTGAATGCCGCCGCCACCGCCCGCATGGAGCGGCTCCTGAAATCCCCGGTGGACGCGCCCGGCCGCGGCATCCTGCTCCGCGCCCCGCGGGCGGGCTACGGCAAGACCCACCTGCTCTCCCATGTGCAGCAGGCGCTGGGCGGCACCCATGAATTCCTGCCGCTCAGCCCGCTGGACGGCTCCCGCATGGACGCCCCGGGCGCGATCGAGGGCGCCCTGCGCCGCCTGACCCGGCCGCTGCCCGCGGGCGGCGGCCTGACGAATCTGGACCTGCTATCCCGCCGCGTCTTCGCGCTCGCCCTGCAGCCGCTGGTCAGCTCCGGGGAAGTCCCCTGCCAGGACCGGGAGGCCGCCCTCCAGGCCCTGCGGCAACGCCCGGTGGAAACCTTCGATTTCCACCATTCCCAGGCCGTGACCGCGCACTGGACGAAGGAGAATTTCGAAGTCCTGGGCCCGCGCCTGGCCCTGGAGCTGAGCCGCCGCACCGGCAGCTCGCTGAACGAGACCTCCTTCTGGCTCGCCTCCCTCTTCCGCTTCGCCATCGCCGTGCCGGAACACCCCGGCCGCACCGGCATGATCATCCAGTCCGCCACGGCGGATGCGGGGGTGGAGCGCTATGCCGCCCTGCTTGCCCTGCTCTCCCTCATCGGCCGCGTCGTCGTGGCCGCGGATGACCTGGAGGGCATGCACGCGGAGCCCGCCGCCGCGCTGCGCTTCGCCAGCTTCCTCGCCTCCGTGCGGCAGGAAGCACCGCGGGTGGACATGATCATCTCGATCAACGACGACATCTGGGACAGCGCCTTCGTCCCCGCGCTGAGCGGCGGCCTGCTCGACCGCCTGGGTGAAATCGAAATCCGCCTGGAGCCGCTGGACGAAGCCGCCGCCGCCGCCCTGCTGGAAGCCCGCCTGCCCGGCCGCGCCGCCGCGCTCGCCTCCCGCCTGGGCCTCTCCCCCGCGGAAGCCTACGCCCGCCGCGTGCTGCGCAAGGCCGCGGAACTGGAAGAAGAAAACACCGTCCCCGCGGCCGTGCTCGTCCCCGTGCTCAATGCCGCGAGCGCCGAACCCTTCGGCAACCCGCCTCCGAAAGCCCCCGCACCCGGCCCCGCGGAGGAGGAGGAGGACTTCACCTTCACCGATCCCCCCGAACCCGCGCCGCCCGCCCCGGAATCCCCCGCGGAGCCCGGAGCCGGTGCCGGTCTCCCCGCGTATTCCGATCCCGCACCGGCGGAGCCCTCCCCCTCCGTCCCGTCCGGGCCCGCGGAACCCTCCCCCGCCCCCCCCCCCCCCGGCCCGGCCAGCCCCGTGGAGGGGGGCGGGCCCCGAGGCGGGGCCGGG
>CBFGVD010000443.1:0-3510 GCA_965651965.1 uncultured Verrucomicrobiaceae bacterium
CCTCGCGCGCTTCGCCCGCATCCCCTACCCATCCGGCCGTGGAAGGCACCGACTACAAGGTCAGACTGGATATCTTCGAGGGCCCGCTGGATCTCCTCCTCTATCTCATCAAGAAGGACGAGGTGGACATCCACAACATCTCCATCACCCGCATCACCGCCCAGTATCTGGAATACATCGAGACCTTCCGGCTGCTGAATATCGACCTCGCGGCGGAATTCGTACTGATGGCGGCAAACCTCATGTATTTGAAAAGCCGCACGCTGCTGCCGCGGCAGGACCAGCCGCCGGAGGAGGATGCGGAAGAAGACGACCCGCGCTGGGACCTCATCCGCCAGCTCATCGAATACAAGAAATTCAAGGACGCGGCGGGCTTCCTGTCCCTCAAAGAAGTGGAGCAGGAGGGCTCCTTCGCTTTCCAGCCGGAGAAGCCCGAACTGCCGGAGGAACCCGCCGCGCTGGCGGAAGTATCCATCTTCGACCTGATCCGGGCTTTCCAGAACGTCCTGAAACGCTTCGAGGAGTCCCACGACCTGGGCGACATCGTGGACGACCGCTACACCGTGGCGGACAAGATCGAGATGCTGCTCCAGCGCTTCCTCCCCGGGCAGGCAGCTCCCTTCAATTCCCTCTTCGCCACCGCCACGACGAAAGCGGAGGTGATCGTCACCTTCCTGGCGGTGCTGGAACTGATGAAGATGAACCAGTTCGTGCTGCGGCAGACGCACCTGCTCGGAGAGATCGAGATCGAACGCCGGCTCCATACCGCCGCGCCGCCGCGGGAGGAAGAGGGGGAAGAGGATGAAATGGAAAGCCTTGCCTGAGAGAGGCGGCTCCCGGCCACGAAACCGCCCCGCGGGAGCCTTGCGCGCGGGCAATGCCTCGTTAGGGTCCGGGAGATGTCCTTCGCTTGCCAAGGTCCGCGCTGCAGGGTTCCGCTTTGGATGCCGCGTCTCCTCGCGGCGGCGGGGATCTATCACCTGCTCTTCGCCTTCGCCGCGAATGCCTGGCCGCACGTTTTCTTCGATTGGGCCGGCCTGCCGCGGCCGAATTGCCCCGTGCTGTGGCGGGCTGCGGGCACTACCTCGGCGGTCTTCGGGGTCGGCTTCCTGATCGCCGCGCGGGATCCCATTTCCCACTGGCCCGCCGTCTTGCTCGGCTTTGCCAAGGCCACCGCGGTAATCGTCCTCATGACGGCGGCGGTCTCCGCGGGAGAGATCCCGGCAAAAACGCTCGTCTTCACCCTGGCGGACGACGCGGTATGGTGGTTTCCCCTGGCGGTCATCCTTTGGGCCGCGGTTCAGGCGCGCCTGGGCCGCCCGCCGGTGCGGGAAGAGCCCCTGTCCGTCGCGGAAGCCTGCGGCACCTACCGGCTCTCCAGCGGCGAAACGCTGGCGGAGGCCTCCGCGGGCCGGACGGTGGCCATGGTCTTCCTGCGCCATTTCGGCTGCACTTTCACCCGCCAGATCCTCGCCCACCTTCACGACCTGAAGGCCGAGGCGGACGCCCGCGGCGCCCGGCTGGTGCTGGTTCACATGCTCCGCCAGGGTCACGAGGTCCGCTATTTCGGCGGGGATGGCGAGATCGCCCGCATCGCCGATCCGGTGTGCGAACTCTACCGGGCCTTCGGGCTGGGGAAAGGCGGCTTCCTGGAGCTTTTCGGCCCGCGGGTCTGGCTGCGCGGCGCGGTCTCGCTTTTCAAGGGCTGCGGGGTCGGGCATCTGGCCGGGGACGGCCTGCAGATGCCCGGGGCTTTCTTGCTCAGGGACTCGCGGGTCATTTCCCGGCAGCCCGCGCGTTCGGCTTCGGATCTTCCGGATCTTCCCGGCTTGTTCGAAGGATTGCACCCCGCGGCCGCGGCTGGAAAAGTCCGGGCATGAGCAATCTGACCGGCATCACCATCCTCGTCACCGGCGCTTCCAGCGGCATCGGGCGCGCCCTGGCGCGGATGCTCGTGGAGCGCGGTGCGACGGTGCTGGGCGTGAGCCGCCGCGCCGCCACCCTGCCGGAAGGCGTGATCCCGCTGGAGGCGGATCTGACCAAGCGGCAGGACATCCAGGAAATGTTCGCGAATCTCGGCCAGATCGCGGCCCTGGTGAATTGCGCGGGCGTGGCCTACCAATCCCGCATCCTGGACGGGAATCCTGCCGATTGGGAGGAAATGTGGCGGGTGAATGTCTTCGCGCTCACGCTCTGCTGCCAGCTATCGCTCCGCCATTTCCCGCGGGAGGGAGGCCGCATCGTGAATGTCTCCTCGATGAGCGGCCACCGCGTGCCGCCCACCGGCGGCTTCTATTCCCCGACCAAATTCGCCGTCCGCGCGATCACGGACGCCCTGCGCCTGGAGCTGAAAACCGCGGGCCTGCCGGTACAGGTCTCCTGCGTCTCCCCCGGCTTCGTGGACACCCCGCTGCTGGAACTCTATTTCCGCGGCCGGGAGGACGTGCTCCGGAAGACGAAGGAAACCATGGCGATGCTGCAGCCGGAAGACGTGGCCCGCGCGATCCTGAACATCCTGGAAGCACCGCCCCACGTGGAAATCGGGGATATCCTGATGCGCAGCGCGGACCAGAAGGTTTGAACGCACCCCGCGGGAAGTGCCGCATCTTTCCGGCCGCCGGGATCATGCGGCAGCCACGCGTCCGGAAAAAAATAACGGCCGGGGAGCGTGAACCCTCTCCCCGGCCGATGGCACCCGTTCCTGGAAACAGGCTCAGTCCAGCTCCACGCGGTAGAAGGCCTTGCCGACGGGCGGATTCTGGTCGGTGAAGCTGGCACTGTTGCCGGTGGCGTCCACGTTCCCGATGCCCTGCCAGCTTCCTTCCGCCAGCGTGGTGCTGCGGTAGATGGTGAAGCTGGTCCCGGGGGCGGCGGGCCACTCGATCAGCCCGGAACTGTTCCGGGTGGCTGCGAAGCGCGAGCTGCCGCTGTTCGGGATCAAGCCGAGGCGGAATTCCGTGAGGTTGTCCGTGCCGTCGCTGTCGAAGTCCCCGGTTTCGGTCTCCGCGGTGCTGCCGAAATACTGGATTTCCCAGGCATCGTCCATCGCATCGCCATCGCCTTCCCCCGCGAAGAGGAATTGGTTCGCGGTGCGCGCCACGGAGCTGATGCGGACCTCATCGATCACGCCGGCGAAGGCGTCCGTGGAGCCGCCGTTGGTGCGACCCTCGTTGCCGATGGTCAGGTCGCAAGCGGTGGAGACCAACAGATCCTGGGTCATCTGCAAGGACGCGAGCTGGCTGGCCTGGGTGTTCGCCGGATCCAGGGCGGTCCAGTAGAACTTCAGGTTGTCCGCGGTGTTTTCCGCGCCGTTGTAAGCGACCGCCACGTGGTACCACCCGCCCTGCTCCGCGGCGTTCGCGGCGGCACCCATCGGCAGCGGCGCGGCCAGGGACTGCACGCCCACCGAACCCTGGAGATTGATGAATTCCAGCAGCGGTCCGGCGGGATCGGTCGTGTTGCCCGGCGCACCGACAGGAACGATGCGGAATTGCCACACGCGCGCGGCGT
>CBFGVD010000444.1:0-3500 GCA_965651965.1 uncultured Verrucomicrobiaceae bacterium
CAGGAGCAATATGCCATCCAGGGTTTCCCGACCATCCTGCTCTGCGATGCGGAGGGCCGCCCCTTCGCCCGCACCGGCTACCAGGCGGGCGGTCCGGAGAAATACGTCGCCCATCTGGACGAGCTCCGCGGTAACAAGGAAATCCGGGACAAGGCCTTCGCCGATGCGAAAAAGGCCGAAGGCACCGCCAAGGCGAAAGCCCTCATCTCCGCGCTGGAAGCGATGGAACTCGAGGACGCCCTGCTGGGGAAATTCTACCCCACCGTGGTCGATGAGATCAAAGCCGCCGACCCGAAGGACGAGACCGGCTTCGCGAAGAAGATCGAGGAAAAGCAGAAGTTCGCGAAGTGGGAGAGCGACTTGCAGGGCTATGCGATGAAGGACGACATGGAAGGCGCGCTCGCCTTCGTGGAAAAATCCACCGCCGAATTCACCGGCGAGTCGAAGCAAAAGATCCTCGCCACCAAGGCCGGCATCCTGGCCCGGATGGAGAAATTCGAAGACTCCCTGAAAGCGCTGGAAGAAGCGAAGGCGGCCGCTCCCGACAGCGAGCTGGCCCCCCAGCTCGATAACTTCAAGACACAGATCGAGCAGGCCAAGGACCAGGCGGGTAAAGAGGAGAAGGACGAGGCCGCCGAGTAAGCGGAACCTCTTCCACCCGCGTTAACGATTCCGCCGCCCGGGCTTGCCCCGGGCGGCTTTTTCATGATGCGTTCCGACGACACCGGGCTCGTTTTTGTTCGGGCGAACATCTTTTTCTTTGACGCCGCCCCGGGGGTCTGAGATGAATCCGGCAACTCACGACTGCCATGGCCAAGACCACCGAAGATCCTTCCGACAAGCTCGCCGACGCCCGCAAACGCAATCTCGACCTGGCGATTTCCAGCATCCAGAAGGAGTTCGGCGAGGCCGCCATCATGCGGATGGGCGACGGTCACCGGGTGGATGTGGACGTGATCCCGACCGGAAACCTGCTGATCGACCGGGCGCTCGGCGTGGGCGGCTTTCCCCGCGGGCGGATCATCGAGGTGTTCGGTCCGGAATCCTCCGGCAAAACGACGCTTACCCTCACGGCCATCGCGCAGGCGCAGAAAAAAGGCGGCCTGGCGGCTTTCATCGATGTGGAGCACGCGCTGGACCCGCAGTACGCCCGCATGCTGGGCGTGAATCTGGACGACCTGCTCGTTTCCCAGCCTTCTTCCGGCGAGGAAGCCCTCCAGATCTGCGAGGCGCTGGTCCGCTCGAATGCCATCGACGTGATCGTGCTCGATTCCGTGGCCGCGCTCGTGACCAAGCAGGAGCTGGACGGCGAGATCGGCGATTCCACCGTGGGTGCCCAGGCCCGCCTGATGAGCGCCGCGATGCGCAAGCTCACCAGCTTCATCTCCAAGGCCCGGACCGTCTGCATTTTCACCAACCAGATCCGCGAGAAAATCGGCGTGATGTTCGGCAATCCGGAGACCACCCCCGGCGGCCGCGCGTTGAAGTTCTTCGCGTCCGTGCGCGTCGATATCCGGCGCATCGGCCAGATCAAGTCCACGGATGGCAGCGTGCAGGGCAGCCGCACCAAGATCAAGGTGGTGAAAAACAAGGTCGCCCCGCCCTTCGCGGAGTGCGAATTCGACATCATGTACAACGAGGGGATTTCCTCCGTGGGCTCGCTGCTCGATCTGGCCCTGGAGATGGATCTGATCCAGAAGAGGGGCTCCTGGTTCGCCTACAACGGCACCCAGCTCGCCCAGGGCCGGGATGCCGCCAAGGAAGCCCTGAAAGCGGATGAAACGCTCTACGGCGAGCTGTCGGACAAGGTGCGCGAGAAATTGGACTCGGCGAAAAAGAAATAAGCGGAGGTTTTACATCGAGTTCGCGTTCGATGGGGCGGCGGTCATGGACCGCCGCTTTTTCGTGCCCGCAGGGACACCGCGGCGGCCGCTCCGCTTCGTCCGGAAACCGCTGCTCCTGCCGGAAAGATCGAAAAGCCGGATCCCGGATCGGCCATCACTTTTCCAGTCCGATTCTCCCCCTCGTCGCCGCGCCGAGTTCGCGGTCGGAAATCCTGGCCGCGCAGGAGGCGGCTTCCTCCGGTGCGGTGCGCCGCAGTGCCAGCGCGCAGGCGGCGCAGGCTTCGTCTTTTACGGGACCTTCCGGCAGGCCCTCGATCCATGTGCCGGGCCCGGCGGGTTCCTTCCGGAGCCAGAGGGAGATCAAGGGTGCCATCGCTTCGTGGAGCAGCCCTTCGTCGTCGAAGTTGGCCACCCATCGCGCCGCGGCCGCGGGGTCCTGCTGCACCCAGCGTTGCACCGTGGCCACCACCGCCGCGGGCGTCGCCTGCGGCGTGGCTTCTCCCGCCGCGATCCATCGGGCCGTGCGGGCGGGGTCTGTTTCCGCCAGGGCGGGCAGGGCCATCTTCTCCACGGCGCTTTTCACCGCTTCCTCTTCCTCCGTTGCGGCGAGCCACGCGAAGACGGCTTCGGGCTCCTTGCCCGCGAGTTGGGCGAGGGCGAATCCCAGCGCATTGCCGCGCCGCGCCGGATCGGCGATCGCCGCCGCCAGCCTCAACGCCCCCGCGGCATCGGTTTCTGCCACAAGGGCGGACAGGCGTTCCAAGGCTGCATCGCGTTCCTTGCCCGCGAGTTCATGAGCTTGTGCTTCCGCCTCCTCCGGTGCGGTTTCCGCGAGCGCGGTCAAGCGGGCGAGCCGCTTTCCGGCCGCCTCCGCATCGCGGGCGGTCTCCGACCGCGAATCCCGCCCGGAGCGTACCGGGCGGGATTCATCGGCAGGTTCCTCCGGGCGGAGGAACGTCAGGGCCCCGGCGGCAAGCACGACCGTCACGAATGGGATGGCAATCGCTGTCTTCATGGGTGGCTTGCCGCCGGGGCGGGTTTTTCGGGGGTATTTTATTACGGGGTCACCGAGACGTTGTCGAAGACGCCGGTGCAATCCGTGGTGTTCGCGTGGGAAGTAACCGCCAGGCCGATGTAGATGGTGGAAGCCATGGTGATCGTCTCGCTGCCCAGCGTGGTCCAGGAGGAACCGTCCGCGGAGTGGTAGGTGGTCAGCGTGCTCCCGCTGCGAGCCACCCTCACCCAGCGCGGCGCGGTGATCCCGCCGGTGGTGGTGCTTGCGCTCGATCCGCCGGTGCTCGCCCTGCGCTGGAAGGACACGCCGGAACTAGGAGTCACGAAGACCGAGGCGTGCTTCGATCCCGCCGTCAGGCTTTCCCGGATCATCACGCCGGCCTTCGCCCACACGTGGGTGTTTTCCACGGAGGCCACCCGGGCGGTGATCTCGCCGTCCCCGCTCAGCGCCTGCCAGGCGTAGTGGAAGGCATCCGAGGTACCCCAGATGTCCGCGCCGGAGCCGTTCAGCGTGTACGAGCCGCCGCTATGGGTGGCGCTGCCCGCCACCCCGGTGCTGCCGATATCCTGGCCCGACCAGCCGGGAGGGAGCGCCAGCGGATCGGCGATGGAGAGCAGTTCCCCGGCGGAGAGCGCCCGCGA
>CBFGVD010000445.1:0-3479 GCA_965651965.1 uncultured Verrucomicrobiaceae bacterium
GTGGTTCACCTTCCCCGCGTACGAAAAACGCGGCTACGGCACCCGGATGGCGGCACATCTGGTGGAGGTCGCGGCGGGACGCTCCGGGGAAGTGGCGCGCCTGATCGCGCATACGGAAGCGGAGCGGAATGCCTCGGCAAAGATCTGCGAGCGGAATGCCTTCGAGCTTCTCGGCGAAATCCAGCATCCGGAGGACGGCCGGGTATGGCGCTGGAGCCGCAGCCTCCGCTGAGGCAACCGGATTCATTTCCGCGGCACCGCGCGGACGGCGCCCACCGAGATACCGCCGTCCACGAGAAGGGTCTGGCCGGTCATGTAGGCGCTCGCATCGGAAGCGAGGAAAACCAGCGTGCCATCCAGATCGCCGGGAGCCCCGGGGCGCTTGAGCGGAATGCGGTCGGTGAGATAGCCGACCCACTCCTCGTCCTCGTACATCACGGCGTTTTGGGCGGTCTTGAACCAACCGGGGGCGAGGCAATTCACGGTGATACCGTGTTTCCCCCAATCATCGGCAAGGCTCATGGTAAGCTGCTTCACGCCGCCGCGGCTCGCGCCGTAGGGGGCCAGGCCGGCGTAGCCGTTCACGCAGGTGACGGAGCCGATGTTGATGATCCGGCCGTAGCCGCGCTCCACCATGCGCCGCGCGACGGCCTGCGCGGTGAAGAAGACGCCGCGGAGATTGGTATCGAGGATGAGATTCCAGTCCTCCCACGTGACTTCCAGGGCCGGCTTGCGGACATTGCAGCCGGCGTTGTTCACGAGGATGTCCAGATTCCCCGCGGCAGACCAGGCGGCTTCCACGGCCGACCCGATGCTGGCCTGCTCGCGGACATCGAGGACGACCGGCCAGGCCCTGCGGCCGAGCGCGTGGATCTCCGCGAGGGTTTGGTCGAGGGAGGGAAGGGTGCGGCTTGTCACCACAACGTCCGCACCCGCCTTTGCGAGTGCCAAGGCGAATCCTTTCCCCAAGCCGCGGCTCGCGCCGGTAACAAGGGCCGTTTTTCCGGCAAGGTCGAACATGATCATGAACCGCTGGTTACCAAAACCTTCAATGCTCCGGGGGCCTTCGCCTTTGCAAAAGCCTCCACGCCCTCTCCCAGATCGACCGCCGCGGTAATCAGGGGCTTCACGCGGATGCTGCCGGAGGCGATCGCTTCCAGCGCTTCCGGATACTCGCCCGCAATGGCGCAGGAGCCCAGGACATCCAACTCGCGGGTGACAACGATTTGCAAGGGCAGCGGAACCTGCGGGGCGAGATTCCCCACGAAAACGACGCGCCCGCCCTTGCGCACGGAGCGGATCGCGAAATCCACGGTCGGGGCCGCGCCCACGACTTCCATCGCGACATCCACCTCGAAAGGAGCGAGCGCGGGCCCTCCCGGTGCGGTTTCGTCCGCGCCCAATTCGCGGGCGAGACCGAGGCGGCCTTCATCGAGATCCACCGCGATCACCTTCGCCGCACCGGCGCGTTTCAGGGCCTGAACGATCAAAAGGCCGATCAAGCCCGCGCCTACGACAAGCACCGTAGATCCCGCGAGATCCCCGGCCCTGCGCACGGCGTGCAGGGCCACTCCCACGGGTTCCGCGAAGGCGGCCTCCTCGAAGGAAAGAGCATCGGGCAGGCGGTGCAGGATCCGCTGCGGGACGGTAACGTATTCCGCGAAGGCGCCGTCGCGCCGGAACTCGGCGCAAGCGACACCGACCACCTGGCGGGAGTCGCAGAGATTCACGCGGCCCTCCCGGCAGTACCCGCACGCGCCGCACCACACGGTGGAGTCGAAGGTGACGCGATCCCCCGCCTGCCAGGTGCTCACGCCTTCCCCGGTCGAGTCCACCGTGCCGCTCGCCTCATGGCCCATCACCAGCGGCGGAATGCGCCTGCCGCTGCTGCCATCCATGCCGTGCAGATCGCTGCCGCAGATGCCGCAGGCGCGCACCCGCAGGCGCACCTCGCCCGGGCCGGGCTCCGGCAGAGGCAAGTCCACCACCCGGAGCTCGGAGGGGGCCACGAGTTGCAAAGCTCTCATTTGCTGGCTTTTTCGAGATCGCGCACTTCCGCCTTCGCCCACCAATCCTTGAATGCATTGATGAAAACGTAATGATCGGGATCCTCCTGATAGGCATCTTGCGCCGCCACCGATTCGAAGGTGAAGGACGTGGCGTAATCCCACGACTGGTCGATCACCGGGCGCTCCATCACCTTGGCGGGCACGGCCCAGAAGCCGCCGAGGAGGCCCTTCACCTTGAGAAGATCATCGAGACCCGCTTCGAAGGCCTTGCGGTCGGCCTCGTTCTTCCGCTCCTCCTTCAGCCAGAAATACACATGGTGTTCCATACCCCGCCCGTGTAGCGGCCGGGTGAGGGCGGAGCAAGCCCGCGGCGCGCATACAGGCATGCGCGCCGCCAGGAACCCGTGGACCTTAGCGCTTCTTCCGCAGGAATGCGGGAACATCCAGATCCTCGCCTTCGAAGAGGCTCGGGGATGCGCCTTCGAAGCGTCCGCGGGGCCCGCCATCGAAACTCAGCTCGCCCTGGCCTTTCCCGGTCGCGCGGGCCTTCGCGGTTTGGGCGGGTTTCTCCGGCGCTTCATCGATCTCCGAGAAAGCGTCGTCCAGATCATCGAAAACTCCCGGCAGGATGACAGGCTTGTCCGGGGATTTCGGTTCGTCTTCGGGCTCCGCCTCCGCGAGCGCGGGCGCGGCAGCATCCTCCTTCACTTCGAAGAACGCCGGCTCCTCGTCATCATCCATGGAAAGATCGGGAATCTCCTCCGCGGGGCCGGGAACCTCTTCCTCCGCGGGAGCCGGCTCCGGGGTCGCGACTGCGGCCTTGGAAGCCGGCACCGCGAAATCTTCCACGGCAGCCGGGGGAGATTCCGCCTGCGCGGCATGATCGATGGTGAAAGGCGAGGGCTCGGGCTCCGCGAACGGCATCTCTTCCTCCGCGACAGGCTGCTTCGCCGGGGTGAATTCCGCGATGCTCGGTTCGGGATCCTCGAAAAGGCTGGCCACGGTCATCGCGGGACTCACGGTCTTTCTCTCGCGGGGCGCGGGCGGCGCGACCGCCTCCACCGGCTCCTCTTCTTCATCCACGGCGAAGCCCACGGTGGGCTCCAGCAGCGCGGGCTTTTCCAGCGGTGAAGTCCGCTGGGCGTGGAGGCGGTCCTCCGGAAGCGAGCTGACCATGGTGATGCTGAGGTAATCGCCCATGCTCGGATCGACCGCCGCGCCGAAGAGCACGTGCGCCTTTTCCGGGACATGCTTGGAGAGGCTCTGCATCAGCAGCTCGATCTCGTATAGGGTCAGATCCTCGCCGCCGCAGAGATGGACCAGCACCGTCTCCGTATCCCGCAGCAGCGCGCCCTGGTCGAGCAGAGGGCTGTTGAGCGCGTTGCGCAGCGCTTTCTGGGCGCGGTCCTTGCCGCTGGCGATGCCGGAGCCGAAAAGACAGCGGGACCGCGTGGTGCGCAGGGCGGTCAT
>CBFGVD010000446.1:0-3436 GCA_965651965.1 uncultured Verrucomicrobiaceae bacterium
CCTGATGCTCGCGGGCACGAACGGACCCTACGGCACGCCCGGCAGGGTGGCCGCCTATGTCACGGAGCCGGATGCGTTCCGCACGCAGACCTTCGGCGCCGCCGACGGGGAGCCGTACGACGGCTTCGGCCGCTTGATCGCGATGCAGGGGAACGAGGCGATCATCGCCGCCTACGGCCCCGGGCAATCGTACAACCGCTCTCCGGCGCTCTATGCCTTCGCCCGCTCGACGACGACCGGGTTGTGGATGCAGACGCAGAAAATCACGATCCCCGGGGGCGTTTCCTACGGGAACTCCGGCACCGCCCTCGCGCTTTCGGGTAAAACGCTTGCTTTGAAGCACCCGGGCACGGACAGCGTGTTGGTTTATGCCAAGAATGCTTCCGGCCAGTGGATTGCCAATGCGACGATCAACCGGGCGAATGTCGCGGGGGCTTCCTCCTATTACTTCGGGGCGGGCCTCGCATTGGAGGGCGATATGCTCTTCATCGGGGACTCCGGGGCGAACGCGGATGGCACGGGCGGCGGTGCGGTTTTCACCTTCCGACGTTCCTCCTCGAGCACTTGGGACGCCGGACCGGTGATCCTGCCGGGGGAAGCCGGCTATCGCAATTTCGGCGCGGATCTGGCGGCACGGGACGGCTGGCTCCTTGCGACGGGCAGCGGCAGCCGACCGGCGAAGCTCTTCCGGACGAACGCCGCGGCGAACAAGATGCCCGTTTTCCGCGAAGGCATTCCAACCCAGGTGGTGGCAGGCCGGCCCTTCTCGATTCCCGTCCGGGCCGATGATGCCGAGGGCCAGGGGCACCTGGATCTGGACGTGATCCAAGGTCCCGCATGGCTCCGGCTCGTCCCGCAGGGTGGCGGCGAGGCTTTGCTGGAAGGCACTCCCGCCGGAAACTCCGGGGATGTCCATGTGGTCCAGCTCCGCGTGCGGGATGCGGATGGAGGCGAGACGTTCCATGCCTATCGTCTCACCGTTCTTTCGCCGGACGATGTGCCGGTCCTTACCCTGGAGCCCGGGGATGCCGCCGCGGGAGAAGGTCAGGAACTGGTCCTGCGTGCCGCCGCCAGCGGGGTGGGCCCGCTGAAATGGCAATGGTATCGCGGCGGAGAAGCGATCCCCGGCGCGACCCGCCCGGTCCTCTATTTCGGGGAAGTTTCGCTGGAAGACTCCGGCTCTTATTCCGTGCGCGTCTCGAACGCGGTAGGCGAAGACCTGTCCGCCGCGGCGGAAATCAGCGTGCACGAGGCGAATCGCTTCGCGGGAGATTGGCCGACCTTCGGCGGCGGTGCGCGCCATACCGGCTATCACCCCGCCCGCCTGGGCCGCCACACCTTCGTGCCGGCCTGGACTTCCAGCGTCGCCTCGGGGCGCGTGTTGAACCGTGCCGCAAGCGGGGACGGCAGGGTTTACGTGACACCGGAGGTTTATTTCGGAGGGACCGTGGATGCCGTCGCGCTCGATCTCCGCAGCGGTACCCGGGCCTGGACCCGGACTTTCGCCGAGGCATATTCCCTGAATCCGCCCACCTTTCACAACGGGCGCGTGTATCTCCAGCGCGGAAACCACGGCGGGGATACCCAGCTCTGGGCTTTGAATGCCGCCAATGGCGCGACCCTCTGGTCCGCGCCCCATTCGGCCCAGTGGGAGCGGTATGAAGCACCCGCCGTCACCGACGAAGGAGTGTGGGTCAACGGCGGCTACTACGGCGGGATGTACGGCTTCACCCCCTCCGGGGAGCAAAGGTTCTTCCGCTCGCTAGGCCAGTACGACGGTTGGACGCCGACGGTTTCGGAAGGACGCCTTTTCTCCTGGGTGGAGGGGATCTTCCGCGAGCACCAACCTTTCGACGGCTCGGTCCTCTGGTCCGTGAATACGGGCTGGGATTGGCAAGGCTGGACGATGGGGACGGTATCCGCTGTTTCCGGGGACAGCGCGGTCGTCTTCAGCACCACGGAGATCGTGTGCATCGATCTGCCGTCGCGCTCCATCCGCTGGCGGCGCGCGGGCAACTTCTCCGGCAGCCCCGCCGTTGCGGACGGGATGGCGTATGGTATCCGCAATCGCACGGTGGAAAGCTTCTCGCTCGCGGATGGCACGCCGGGCCCCGCCCTGGAACTTCCCGAAACGCTCGTCTCGGAACAGCCGCTCGTCCTGAAGGATGCCTTGGCGGTGGCCGGAGAGTCCGCGACCTATCTTCTCGACCGTTCCGGGATGACCCTGCTCCGCACGCTCGAGGGCGGAGGGCTGCTCAGCTATGCGCAGGGCTATCTCCTGGCCGCCGGGCAGGATGGCGTGTTGCGCGCCTGGTATGCCAACGGCGCTCCGGTATTCAAGGAGAGCTTCCCCGCGGCCGTCGATGCCGGGGCCGCCGCGCAGCCGGTCGTGCTGCCGCTTGCGGCGCATGTGGAAGATACCGATCCGGGTGATTCGCTCGCCTGGTCCCTGGTGTCGGTGTCGAATCCGGACCTGTTCAGCTCCATTTCCATTGGCGCGGCGGACGGCTCGCTTCTCGTCGCCTACGATCCTTGGATGGAAGGCAGTTCGGTGGTGGTCGTGGCCGCGGTGGACGAGGCGGGGAACCGCACGGAAGCGAGCATCACCTTTACCCTGCCGCCGCATCCGGAGCCGGAACTGCTGGTGGATTCGCAGATCACGCTGAACCGCCAGAGCGGTCTCTACGAGCAGACCGTGAAGGTCACGAATGCCGGCGAACGGGCGATCGCGGGCTTCGACCTGAGGGTCGGCGGCCTGCCCGCGGGAGTGACGGTGATGAACGAGGTGCTCGCCGATAACGGGGTATGGACGATCCGCCACCGCCAGCCGGTCCCGGCCGGGACGGCTGTCACGTACGTTTTGAAGTACTACACCCCTCTCCGCGGCACCGCGCTCGACCCGCAGGTGGAGGTGGATCTCCACGTTCCGGGAGCCCCGCCGCCGTCGCGGGCGGCAGGCGCCGGCGGCGGGCCGGGGGAGTTCGCGATCGACCGTTTCGAGCGGCTCGGCGACGGGGCGGTCGTGCTGGGCTTCCCCGCGGACCCCGGTGCGCTCTACGAAGTGCAATATTCGCACGACATGTCGGAATGGCATGTCGCGCCGACACGCCTGCGTGCGGAGGGCGACCGGATCGAGTGGACCGACCGCGGCGCTCCGGAGACGGCGGACCATCCCTCCACCCGCCGGGCGCGCTTCTACCGTGCGGTGAAGATCGAAGAATCCGGAAACTGAGACCCCTATTCCCATGCGTCATCTCTCTTTGCTCCTCGTCCTCCTCCAGCCGCTTTCCGCCGGGGATGCGAAATCCCCGGCCGCCACGACGGGGGATTGGGAATTCACCCTTTCGGCAGGTCCCTCGGTCCGGAATATCGGCAGCCTCAAGATCAACAGCGGTTACCGCAGCGGCGGATTCGGCCTGCCGTCGGGAGAATCGTC
>CBFGVD010000447.1:0-3435 GCA_965651965.1 uncultured Verrucomicrobiaceae bacterium
TGTTTTTCATGATTCGTACGATCTCCGGAGCGGGAGAACCCGGGGATACGCGGAAAGTTGCGGGGTTTTTCAGGCGGGTTCTTCCCTCCGGGCGGGCCCCGCCCCGCCCTCACTTCACCGGCTTCAGCTGGAGCTCCGGTTTGGGAGCCTTGCGCGGGCCCTTGTATTCGATCCCCGCGAAAAAGGCCCCCAGGATGCGGTCGTTGAGCAACTGGCCGTCGAACCAGATTTCCAGGTCCACCGGACCGGCATCCAGATCCACCGGCACGCGGAAGGAGGTGGCTCCGGCGCGGATCTCCACGCGGGTTTCCTCCTGCCCGGCGCGGACGTGGGCGATCCCCTGCCGGAGCTGCGCCAGCGCCTTGCGCTCCTCCGCCGGGGCTTCCGGCGGCAGCAGGCCGAAGCTGATCTCGTAATTCCCCTCCCGCGCGGCCTCCAGCTTCCAATGGCCGGAGGTGGAGGGCAGCGTGTTCCTCGTGGCGGCCACCTGCGCGGCTTTCAGGAAATCCCGGATCGCGGCATGGGTGACACATTTCTCCGCGCCGGCCGCCTCCGTTTCCTTCGAAGGCCACCAATCGTGCGCCGTGAGCTTCACCGCGGGGCATGCCTCCGAGCCGATGACGTAGCGCACGGGCTCCCGCACGGCGGGCAGGACTTCCTCCCACCATTTGCCATACGCAGCCAGCAGGCGCTGCGCTTCTTCCGGGTGCTCGGAAAAAACATTCCGCTCCTGCCCGGGGTCCGCCTGCATGTCGAAAAGCTCCAGCCCCACCAGCCGCCAGCGCGCATCCCGCACGGCGAAGTCCCTCGCGCGGAAGCGGGCCGCCGCATCATCCCCCGGCCAGCGGCCGACCTGCGTGAAAAGGACCCGTTCTTCCGGGAAACTCTCTTTCCCCAGCAGCGCGGCGGAGAGGTCCAGGCCGTCGCCCCGCCAGCCCTCCGGCCGCGGCACGCCGCACAGGCCGGTCAGCGTGGGCAGCAGGTCCAGGTGGGCGGCCGCTTGCCCGACTTTCCGCCCGGCGGCGATCTTTCCGGGCCAGCGGATGAAGCAGGGCACCCGCGTGCCGCCCTCGTCCGGCGTGCCCTTCCGGCCTTTCATCCCGGCATTGTGCCGGGCCATCGCCGACCCGTTGTCGGTCAGGAAAACGATGATGGTCTCCCCTTCCACCCCGCTCTCCCGCACGGCAGTAAGTAGCTTGGCGAAATTCGCGTCGATGTTCTCGATCATCGCGCCGAAGGCCCCCTGCGGCTCCTTCGGCCCGCCCGGCGGCGGGACGTAGGGTGCGTGCGGGGCATTGGTGGCCAAATACAGGAAAAAGGGCTTCTCCGCCCCGGCCTGCTTTTTCAGCCAGCCGGTCGCTTCCTTGAAAAAGACATCCGTGCAATAGCCGCCGGTCTTTTCCCAGCCTGCCTTCCGGCGGATCATCGGATCGGTGTAGCCGTTTCCCCAATGATCCGGGGTCTGGCCGATGCCGCCGCCGCCGTGGACGAAGACTTCGTCGAAGCCCCGGTCTTCCGGCCGGCAGGGGTAGGCATCTCCCAGGTGCCACTTCCCGAAGATGCCGGTGGCGTAGCCCGCCGCGCGGAACATCTCCGGCATCGTGGGAATCCCCGGCCGCAGCAGGCTGCGGCCCATGATCGTGTGGCTGATACCGCAGCGGAACTCGTGCAGGCCCGTCATCAGCGCGGCACGGGTGGGGGCGCAGGTCGGGCTGACCTGGAAGCGGTCGAAGGCGGTGCCCTGGCTGGCGAAGGTATCCAGCACCGGCGTCTCCAGATCCGGATTCCCGTGCGCGGAGAGATCGCCGTAACCCTGGTCGTCGGTGACGACGAGGATCACGTTCGGCCGCTCCGCCGCGGGTAGCAGCGGCCCGAGGCAGAGGTTTGCGATTGCCGCGAGCGCGGAAATTCGGAGCATGCCGGAGCTTTTCCACCCGATGTCCGCCGACCGCAAGCCCTTCCGCGTCCTCTTCATTTGCATGGGAAATATCTGCCGCTCCCCCGCGGCGGAGATCGTCTTCCGGAAGATGGTGGAAGAAGCCGGGCTCGCCGCGGCCATCCACATCGACTCCGCCGGCACCATCGGCTACCACGCGGGCAAGGGGCCGGACCCGCGCATGGCCGCCACCCTGAAGGCCCGCGGCTACGCCATCGCCGGGCGCTCCCGCCAGGTGTGCCCGGACGACCTGGACGACTTCGACCTGCTGCTCGCGGCAGACGGGGAGAACCTGGCCGACCTGCGGCACCTGGACCGCAGCGGCGCGCGCCACGGCAAGATCCGCCTGCTGGTGGAGTATTGCCGGGAAAAGGAAGCCAGCCACGTCCCGGACCCCTATTACGGCGGGCAGCGGGGCTTCGATGAAGTGGTGGAGCTGGTGGAAGACGCCTGCGCCGGCCTGCTGGCGGAGCTGCGGCCGCGGCAAGCGTGAGCAGGGCCCGAAGGCGCCGCCGCGGCATCAACCCGTGCTTACGCGCGGAATTTCCGCTTCTTTCAGCCTTTGCCCGGAACCGCGCATTGACAGGGACGTGTCACAGGTTATGCGCTCCCTTGTGGTTCAACGCATCATCCATCTAACGGCCGCGCTGGCGCTGGCATCGTCCGCACGCGGGCAGACCTGGGAGCGGGAGGATGTGACCTTCGAGAAGATCGACGCGCGGGCGAAGGAACTGGCCGCGGCCCCCTACGCCGCGCCGGACAAGGAATCGCTGCCGGACTGGCTGAAGCATCTTTCCTACGATCAGTACCGGGACATCCGCTTCATCCCCGAGCGGGCGCTATGGGCGGCGGAGAACCTGCCCTTCCGCGCGATGTTCTTCCATCCCGGCTATAACTTCCGCGAACAGGTGGCGGTGAACGAATACACGGACTCGCACTTGCAGCGGATCCGGCTCACGGACGCCTTTTTCAGCTACGGTTCCCTGATCCCGCAGCGCGGCGAACTGCCGCCGGATGCCGGTTTCGCCGGGGTGCGGCTGCACCACCCGCTGAACCGGCCGGATTACTTCGACGAACTGGCCGTCTTCCAGGGGGCGAGCTACTGGCGCGCTCTGGGGAAAAACCAGCGCTACGGGATCTCCGCGCGCGGCATCGCGGTGGACACCGGGGCGGACGGCGTGGCGGAGGAATTCCCCATGTTCCGCGAGTTCTGGCTGCGGAAGCCGGTGGCGGAGGACAAGGCGGCGATGCTCTTCGCCCTGCTGGACGGGCCCTCCTGCACGGGAGCTTACGGCTTCATCATCCAGCCGGGAGAAAACACGGTGATGACGGTGCGGGCGGTGCTCTACCCGCGCAAGGCGATGAAGCGCCTGGGCCTGGCCCCGATGTCCAGCATGTTCTGGTTCGGCGAGAACTCGCGCCGCCGCTTCGACGACTTCCGGCCGGAGGTCCACGACTCCGACGGGCTGGCGATCCGCATGGGCAGCGGCGAGCGGATC
>CBFGVD010000448.1:0-3424 GCA_965651965.1 uncultured Verrucomicrobiaceae bacterium
CGACCGTCGAGGAAAGGAAAGCGGCCATCGCTTCCGAACCGACGGGCGATTTCTTCTACGGAAGACGCTACTTCATCGAGAAAACCCGCTTCTGGGGCTACGTGCGCCGCCCGCGGCAATCCTGGGACAAGGCCAAGCTGGTCATCATCCAGGAAGACAAGAAGCGCCAGCCGGACCGTCTGCCGGAAAACGGGCCGGACGGCCGCCGCTACGGCTACGACCATAATTTCGAATACCGCCTGCAGGGCTATTTCACCGGCCGGGAGAGCTACGATCCGAACAGCAACCAGTTCCTCCCCACCTTCATGCTCACGGGATACGACCTGGTGAACCGGAATCCGGGCTGGCTCTTCCGCCCGGACGACCGCTATGATCCCTACCGGATCACGGTCTATCCGCGATAGGACCGCTCCCTATTCTCCTCCCCCGATGAGCACCCCTCCGCACTCCTTCGAACACCGTCCGGGCAAGCCGTCCCGGAACGTCGGCGACGCCCCGGGCATCGGCCAGGTGGCGCGCATGCACAAGGAATCCGAATCCCGGGCCGGCCGCTACCGGCAACACCGCAGCAGCCGGGAGGAGCCGAAACGCGGCCTGGACACGAAAACGGCCGTGATCGGGGGTGTGGCCGTGCTGGCTCTCGCCGCCGCGGGCATCGGGATCTTCGCCTGGAGCGTGCGCTCCCGCGGCGGGGAGACCGCCGCCCCGGCCGCACTTTCCTCTGGCGAGCGGAAACCCGCGCCCGCCCCGGTCCCGGAGGAAACCGAATTGCTGGAATTGACGCGGGATTTCCTGGCGGCACGCACCGCGGAGGATCTGGAGCCCCTGGCACGCCCCGGCGGACTCGACGCTTCCGAAATGGCGGAAGAACTCGCCGGGATCCTGGCCAAGGAAGGCCAAGTGACACGCCTGCGCTACATGGGATCGCTCGACTGCATTTCCCTGCCCCTGGAAGCGGTGCTGGTGGACTTCCAGGAAAAACGCAACCGCCTGGCACTGATAAGCCCGGATGAAAGCGGCCGCTGGCGGGTCGATTTCGACGCCTTTGCACGGCGGGTCTCCCCCTCCTGGGAGGAGTTGCTTTCCGGCAAGGCCGTAACCGGCACGGTGAGAATTTTCGGCGCGCCGGATTCCTACTACAACGGGCTCTACCGCGACGACAGCCGCTGGGCTTGCTTCGGGCTGGCCTCGCCTGACAACGAAATGCTGATGTTCGGCTACGTGCCGCGGGACAGCCCGCAGTATCATGCGATGATGAGCTCCCTTACCGAGCCCGCCATCGAGGGCGAGGCCCGGGCCGCGCGGCCCTACTCACGGCGCCTCACCTTGGAAATCCGCCACGATCCCGCCGCCGAGAAGCGGCAATTCGAGATCACCCGCGTCCTTTCCGACGAATGGGCGGTCGGCGATCTGCCGCTGGACGAAAAATTGGCCAGTCCTCTCTCCGCCGGTGCGGAGGAATCGGGCGGCTGAAGGGGGGAAACCGCGAGCGGTGCTTACTCCGCCACCACGAAGATCGCGCCGAAGCGGTTGCTCTCCACGGGTTCCGCCGGGCTCAGAGCCATTTGCGACAGGTCGCCATCCAGGAAAAGAGCGTCCTTGCAGCCCAGCTTGAGGAAAAGCCCGGCGAAATCCCAGAGATTCACGAATTGGTGTTTCGCGGTGATCGCGAAAACGACCGTCCCGTCCGCGGCGATGCCCGCGCCGTTGCGGTGCAAGCGGTTTTCCGAGCCTTCGCGGAAAGCAGGATGGCGCTTGCCACCCGCGAGGAGCAGCGGGCCGGATTGTGCCGCCAGGACGAGACCCGGCGGTTTCTCCGCGGCGAAAACGGCGGACTCCCGGATCAGGGCGCGCACCTGCCCGTTCATTGCAGACACGGCGAGAATCCCGTTCGGTTTGAGAAAGAAGTTCCCCTTCCCCGCGGCGAAGTTCAGCCGTTTCAGCACCTTTCCCTTCTCCACATGCAGGCCGGAGGGGATGCCGCCCAGCTCGAATATCCCCGCATTCATGAGGAAAAGAGGCTTCCTGCCGCCGGCAGCAAGCGCGGCCTGCACCCGGTCGAAGGTGCGGTAGGGCTGCCCTTGCGCGTCCTTCCATACCAATTCCAGGCGCTCCGGCGGCACCGTTACCACGCGGAAGGTCGCCCCGGCATGGACGACCTTCTCCTCCTTCAGCGAGGTGGCGAATACCGCTGCGGCGGAGGCGAGGAATAGGAGCAGGCAGGCTTTCATTTCCGCCAGCTTGTCCAAAGACGGGAGCCGGAACAATCGGGAAAGCTCCCGCATGCGCTTCGTAGTGGAACGACTGCGTCGTTCCGACAGGCGGACTCCGTCCTGAATCGCCGCGACGCTTCTTCCGTCCTTTCCCGCCGGAAGGGCACAGCCCTTCCGCCATGGGAAAAACCTTTCCGGCGCTCCCTGCAGGCGGGCTCCGGGACCCGGCCGCGACCTTGTGAAAAATTTCACAAACCCCTTGCCCGCGGGCCTCACTTGGGGCCTGATTCCGGGGCCGGGATTCCCATGAGCAGCACCTCCACGACCGATTACCAAGCCCCTGATATCGCGGCCCGCGCCGCCGAGTACCACGAGGAGACGACGGATCTGATGGGGGAAAAGATGGTCCTGAACATGGGCCCCTCCCACCCCGCCACGCACGGCGTGCTGCGCCTGATCCTGGAGCTGGACGGCGAGGTCATCACCAAGGCCGAACCGGACGTGGGCTTCCTCCACCGCGGGGACGAGAAGATCGCGGAAAACATGCACTACAACCAGTTCGTGCCCTACACGGACCGGCTGGATTACCTCGCACCCCTGGCGAACAACGTGGCCTACGCCTGCGCCGTGGAGAAGCTGATGGGCTGGGAGCTGCCGCCGCGCGGCCAGGCCCTGCGGGTGCTGTGCTGCGAGCTGGCCCGCATTTCCTCCCACCTGCTAGGCGTCGGCGTCTGCGCGATGGACGTGGGCGCAATGACCGTTTTCCTCTACACCTTCACGGAGCGGGAGAAGATCTACAATCTCTGCGAGCAGCTCACGGGCGCGCGCTTCACCACCTCCTACACCCGCGTGGGCGGCCAGCTCCGGGACATGCCCGCTGGCTTCGAGCAAGCGGTGCGGAAGTTCCTGGAAGAGTGCGCGGTAACCGTGGATGAAGTGTCCAAGCTGCTGGACAAGAACAAGATCTACCGGGACCGGATGTGCGACATCGGGCTCATCTCGAAGGAAGCGGCGGTTGCCTGGGGCCTGACCGGCCCGAACCTGCGCGCCTCCGGGGTGCCGCGGGACCTCCGCAAGGACCGCCCCTACCTGGGTTACGAGAAATACGACTTCGATGTGCCGATCGCCGACGAGGGCGATTGCTACGCGCGCTACCAGGTGCGCATGGAGGAAATCCGCCAGTCGATCAAGATCTGCCGCCAGGTGCTGGA
>CBFGVD010000449.1:0-3418 GCA_965651965.1 uncultured Verrucomicrobiaceae bacterium
GAGGGAGCTTGCGTCGGCCTTTGCTTCGATCCAGGTGGCGCGTTCCGGCTGGGGTCCGCCCCCGACAAGCTGGGCATACGGGAAATCGGCGTTTGCGGGAATCCACGCCGGGCTGTGTGTGTGCCCGGAAACGATGACCTGGGCTTTCCATGCCACCAGGGCATCGTGCCAGGCCTCCCGGCTGAAGCGGCTGAAGGCATCGTAGCCGCCTTTTTCATACCCGGCATCCGTCACTTCCTTCTTCCAGCGCAGGGGGATGTGGCAGAAGACGACGCGGTAGGGCGCATCCTTGAACTCCGGTCGGGCGGTGATTTCCCTCAGCCATTCGCCTTGTTCCTTGCGCAGTTTTTCAAACGCCACGCGGCCGCCGAAGCTGGGGTGATCGTCCGGCTTGTCCTCCCCGGTGTGGAGACACACGACCGCCACCGGGCCGCTGCGGAAGGCATAGAAGGGCCGCCCTTCCGGAGTGGCGATCATTTCCGGGACCTTGAAGGCCCACTTGCCGCGCACGTCGTGATTTCCCCAGACCAAGAGCAGCGGGCGGCCCTCGCTCACGTCCTGCCCGGCGGGGTGTAGCAGGGTGGGGACGAGCCAGTCTTCCTGGTGCCAGTCGTTGCAGGTGTCCCCGTTCCAGATCATGAAATCGCCGGACGGCGCGGAGGCGTGGAGCTGCCGGATGGTCTCCGCATTCTGGTGCGTGTCGTTCCAGACGACGAAGCGGGTTTCCGCCGCGGCGGGATCGAGCGTGCGGAATTTCTTCCACGGGCCTTCTTCCCGGTCCTTGCCGTCGGTGGAATCCGTGATCGCGCGGAGGGCATAGCGGCCGCCCGGTTTCAGACCCGTGACTTTCACCCGGAGGATCTCGTCGCCCTGGGGGACGAAGCCGAAACGGTCCGCGCCCGCGGTGCCGCTGGAGCCGTCTTCCCCTTTCCACTCCACATGTCCGCGGGAGAGGCGCGAAACGGCCCAGACCACCTCCACGCCATCGGCCCGCGGGGCCATGATGACGGCGGGGGTTTTGACCAGGGGCGAGGAAGCATCCTGCTCCCCTTGGGCGGAAGCGGCTCCCGCCACGCCAGCCATCGCACCGCCCGTCACCGTTCCGAGGAATCCGCGTCGTTTCATGAAAGGGCGGATACGTCCGGAAAGCGCGCTTTTCACGCCAAAACCGCTCATGAGGCGAAATTGCCAAGAAGTCTGGCGGAGAGGACAAAGGGAGAACAGCGAACGTCGAATTGCAGAAGCACGAAGTTACCCCCCCTTTTCATCCACTTCGACGTTCGGCGTTGGACGTTCGATCTCCGATGTTCAAATTCCCCGCATGACTCCCGCCGCACTCGGATACGCGATGCCCGCCGAATGGTCGCCCCAGGAAGCCGTGTGGCTTTCCTGGCCGGTGAATGACGAGCGCCATTGGGGCGGGGCGAAGCACGGGCTGATGGAAGAGAAATTCGCGGAGATCGCGGCGGCGATCAGCCGGTTCGAGACGGTGCGGATCAACGCGCCGGGAGCGGACCACGGGGCGATCCGGGCGCTGTGCAATCGCGCGAAGGCGGTGCCGGAGCGGGTGGAGCTTTTCGACCACCCCCACAACGACGTGTGGTGCCGGGACCACGGGCCGATTTTCGTGAAGCACGCAGAAACCGGCGAACGGGCGATCACGGACTGGGGCTTCAATGCCTGGGGCGGCAAGTTCCCGCCCTACGATCTGGACGATTCCATCCCCCGGCGGATCGCGGAAAACCTGGGCCTCAAGCGCTTCGAGGGCGGGATGATTCTGGAAGGCGGGGCGATCGAGATCAACGGGGCCGGGGACCTGCTCACCACCGAGGCCGTGTTGCTGAACCCGAACCGCAACCCCCGGATGTCCCGGGAGGAAATCGAGCAAAAGCTCCGGGACTTCCTGGGCGTGCGGAACATCCTGTGGCTGAAACAGGGCATCGAGGGCGACGATACCGACGGACATATCGACGATCTGGCGCGTTTCATCGATCCCGCCACGATCCTGGCCTGCGTGGAAAAGGACCGCGGTTCGCCGAACCACGCGGTGCTGGACGGGAATCTGGGACGGCTGCGATCCTTCCAACAGGCGGGGGGCGGGGCCTTCGAGGTGGTGGAAATTCCCCTGCCGGAAGCTTGCGAGGTGCCGGGCTGGCGCCTGCCGGTGCTGCCCGCCTCCTATGTGAACTTCCTGATCGTAAACGGCGGGGTACTAGTGCCGACCTTCCGCCAGCATCGTAACGACGACCGCGCGCTGGGGATGCTGCGGGAGCTTTTCCCGGGCCGCGAGGTGACGGGAATCGACTGCCTGGATCTTGTGGAGGAGGGCGGCACCCTGCACTGCATCTCCCAGCAGCAGCCGGCTTGAGCGGGGGCTATCCGGGAGGCGGCGATCCCTGCTGAGGATCCGTCCCGGCCAATCACAGGGCATCATTCGGATCGCCTTCTCCAGCCGGATTGATATCATTCCCCGATGATGCGGGGACAGGCTTTCGGCGCGCTGCTTTTTTTCTTCACCGGCATCCCGGGATTTTCGGCCGCGGATGAAGGGAGACCGGGAGGGAAGGAGGCCCGGAAGCCCGTTCCCGCGATGATCGAAGCTTCCGAAGCGATCCGGGCGACGCTTGAGCCGGCCGGCGATATGAACCTCGAAGAAACCCTTCCTGACCCGGTCCGGTATCCCGATTTGTTCCAAGAAGAGGAGAAGAACATGCGGTCGTTCGCCAAGCCCATGATTTGGGTTGAAGGATTTTTGATCTACAGCATGCCGCGCGATTGCAGCGCCAACGACGAAGAGTTCACAAGCCGCTCCGCGACCCCCGAAGTTTGATCGAGCTCGACGAAAAGCGGGCAAACGAGCATTTCCATCCCGAAACCATCCTGACATGGAAAAAGGGACGCTCGACCTACCGGGTCTTGATCTCCCTCCGCGACAAAACCCTGGTTTACTGCGGAAACGGAGCTTCCTTCCGCTATGGAATGACCGACGAGGCTCATCGGCAAATGGGGGAATTCCTGAACTGGAGCCGGCATCTCTGCCCCTATCCCCTGGCCGGTTTCGACCCCTTCCGCGAAAGCCTCGCGAAGCGCCCGAAGCTCGAGGTCCACGACGGGCCCAGCCGGGCAGAAAGTGGGGTGGAGACCCGGAAGCAGGAGTTCCAAAGGGGGAGCTTCACCATCCAAGGCTTCACCTTTTTCCGACTTGGGATAAGAAGAGGGAATGCCGACCGGTTGGTGGAATTGCTCTTGGATAAAAACACCTTGCGCACCTGAAGCGGCTTGAAAGCTTGCGGAGGTTTCCAACCGGATTTTTCCATCTCCTGGGGACAGGGCAAAGAACGGTCGCACATCCTGGTTTGCCTCACCTGCCAGCACGCTGTTGATCGCAACGGCCGACGGTATCGATCCGTCGGACAGA
>CBFGVD010000450.1:0-3401 GCA_965651965.1 uncultured Verrucomicrobiaceae bacterium
GGGCCTCCACGCCCTGGGCGGCATCGATCATCAGGATCGCGCCCTCGCAGGCGGCCAGCGAGCGGGCCACCTCGTAGGAGAAATCGACGTGCCCCGGGGTGTCCAGCAGGTTGAGCTTGTACGTCTTGCCGTCCTTCGCCTTGTACTCCATCGCCACCGGGTGGGCCTTGATGGTGATGCCCTTCTCCCGCTCCAGATCCATGGCGTCCAGGAGCTGGTCCTGCTTCTCCCGCTGGGTGATCGTCTGCGTGGCTTCCAGCAGGCGGTCTGAGAGCGTGGTCTTCCCGTGGTCGATGTGGGCGATGATCGAGAAATTGCGGGTCAGGGACGTGGGCATGGCGGCGTGAGACGGGACTCGGGCGGGCGGAGGAAAGCACCAAATACGCGGAAATCACGGAAAAAGAAAGTGCGGGAAGTCGCGCGCGGAGTTGGCGGGTCCGCCGGATCTCTGGTAGTACGGAGAGACGGTGACCCGCAGATACGAAATCCAGGACATTCTGACGCAGGACGCGAGCGGGGTGGTTTTCCACGCCGCGGACCGCGAGAGCGGGAAATCCGTGGTCCTGCGCCGGTTTTTCCCCTACGGGCCCGAAGGGGGCGGTCTCCAGGAGGCGGAGCGCGGGGCGTACCTGGCCGCGCTGCACCGCCTGCGGGAAGTGCGTCATCCCACCTTGCGCACGGTGCTGGACGGCGGCTGCGATCCCGTGGACGGCATGCCGTTCCTCGTCACGGAATGGGTGGAGGGCCGGAAGCTTTCGGAATTGCTCCAGGAGCGGGCGCTCAGCCCGGCATCCACCAAGGCCCTGCTGACCCATGCCCTGGAAGCCTCCCGGGCCCTGGCAGAGGCATTCGGGGAGGAGGCCGTGTGGGTGGAGACCGCTCCGGAATCCATCATTCTGCCCGCGGAGGGGAAAACGATCACTTTCTGGGCTTGCCCCTTGAAATGGCTGGGGAGCCCTGAAACACGGGACGGCCTGCTGCCATTGGCGAAACTCGCCGAAAAGGCGCTCCACTGGCGCGGCAAGCCGGTAGCGGACACCGCCGAGGGCCTGGGAAGCTGGGTAAAGGCGGTGCGGGAAGATCCCGCCCGCTGGACGCTGGCGGAGGCCCTCGCTGCCCTGGAGGATCCGCAGGGCATCGCTTCCCTCCCCGCCCGGAAGGGAAGCATCCCGACCATACCGATGCCTGCCGCCAAGAAGAAGGCGGCGGGTCAAGCCGCCGGGAAAAGGCGGCCCGTGGTCCCGGTCCTGCTCGCCGTGCTCGTGGCCGCCGCTGCCGCCGCGGGCGGCATCTATTTCCTGAAAGCCCGGCTGGACCGGGGCGCGGCCATCGCGGGCGGCAGGCGGGAGAAGATGGAGATCCCCCGTGGCATCAGCGCGCTGGATTTCGCCACCTCCGCGGAGACCGCCGTGACGGGCCGTGTCTCAGGCACGGAAGAGAGCCGGAACAAGATGACCCGCTATTTGAAAATCGCCGTCGAGGGGGAGGAAGAACCCCGCTGGGTCGCGTACAGCATTTCCCACCAGGCCGAGGGCATGGAAGCCGCCGACCTGGAAAAACTGAAGAACAAGCGCGTGAGGATCAATGGAGACGAGGCGGAGGAAAGCTCCCACCGCAAGACGGTGATCCGGATCCGCTCCCGCGATCAGATCGAGCTGCTCGATTGAGCCCGACGGCACGTGATTTCTCCCGCCACCCATCTCGCCGCCGTCGATTTCCTCGCGCCGAAGGAAGTCCTCTCCCTCGCCTCCGCCGGGATCGTCACCGCGGGCGATCTGGTGGACTGGCTGCCCCGCCGCTACGAGGACCGGCGCCGCTTCGATGCATTCCCCGCCCAGGCGGGCGGCGCGGCGGTCTGCCTGCGCGGCACGGTGGTGGATTCCATGAAGCGGCGCTTCGGCGCGCGGAAGCAATTCTACGAGGCCGTGGTCATGGACGGCACCGGCGGCGTCTTCGGCTCCGGGAAAGTGACCTGCCGCTGGTTCAACATGCCTTTCGTCCACAAGATGGTGGCCGCCGGGCACGAGGTGATCCTCTACGGCAAGCCGAAGGATTCCGGCGGCAAGCTGGTGATCGACCACCCCGAATTCGAGATCGTGCGGGAGGTGGGCGGGCCCTCGATCCACCTGGAGCGCATCGTTCCGATCTACCGGAATATCGGCGGCATCGCCCAGCGGCGGCTCCGGGAAATCCTCCACGAACTCCTGCAACGGCTCGACCCCGCGGAAATCGCGCCTGCATACGATGTCGATCCGACCTATCCGCGCATGGAGGCATACCGGGAGGTGCATTTCCCGGAAGCGGTGGAGCAGGCGGCGGCGGCGCGGCGGCGTTTCGCGCTGGAGGAATTCTTCGCGCTCCAGCTCAATGTCGTCTGGCGGCGCGCGAGAAACCGCGCGGATACGGGCAGGGTGCTCGGCACGAAGACGACCCTGCTGAAACGCCTGTACGAGAGCCTGCCGTTCGACCTCACCGGCGCCCAAAAGCGCTCGATCAAGGAGATCGTGGCGGATCTGCGCGAGCCCCGGCCGATGAACCGCCTGCTCCAGGGGGATGTCGGCTCCGGCAAGACCTTCGTGGCCATGGCGGCGATGCTCCTGGCCGTCGATTCAGGCTGCCAGGCAGCTCTGATGGCTCCCACCCAGATCCTCGCGGAGCAGCATTACCTCACCTTCCGCCGCTGGCTGGAGCCTCTGGGCGTGCGCGTGGCACTGCGCACCGCGGCGAAGGAGGAAAGCACCCACCTGTCTCTCCTGGGCGAGCCGCAGGTCGTCATCGGCACCCACGCGCTGCTTTTCGACAAGGTTGCCTTCGCCGATCTCGGCCTCGTCGTCATCGACGAGCAGCACAAGTTCGGCGTCGCCCAGCGTTCGCGCCTCATTGCCCAGGGGATCGCGCCGGACGTGCTGGTGATGACCGCCACGCCGATTCCCCGGACCCTCACGATGACGATCTACGGCGACCTGGATGTCTCGGTCCTCGACGAACGGCCGGCAGGCCGCGGGAAGATGGTCACCGCCCTGCGCACCGCGGTGAAGCAGACGGAACTGACGAAATTCGTGAAGGAGCAGCTTTCCGCCGGGCGGCAGGCTTACCTGGTCTATCCGCTGGTGGAGGAGAGCGGGGTCCTGAAGGCGGAGTCCGCCACGGCGGCCTTTGAAAAATGGAGCAAGCGTCTCCCCGGCCACGAGGTCGGCCTGGTCCACGGCAAACTGGAGGTCGAGGAGAAGGAGCGCGTCATGCGCCGCTTCCGGGACGGGGAGGTCCACGCGCTCGTGGCCACCTCGGTCATCGAGGTCGGCGTGGACGTGCCGAATGCGAACCTCATGCTCGTCCACCATGCCGAGCGCTTCGGCCTCGCCCAGCTCCACCAGCTCCGCGGCCGCATCGGCCGCGGCACG
>CBFGVD010000451.1:0-3387 GCA_965651965.1 uncultured Verrucomicrobiaceae bacterium
TTCCCCGCCGCTAAGAAGGTCGCCGGCGGTCATCATGCCGTAACCGGTCAAAAACGCGGCCGCCGCCCCGCCGATGGCAGCGAGCAGCCCGGGCTCCGGGAAGCGGGCGGCACCGAGCGCCGCCACGCCGGAAAAAACCGTCGCGATGCCGCCGAGGACACAGACCAGGATGCCCGGCATTTCCAGGAAGAGGGAGAAAAGGAGCTGGCGCTTCATGGCCGTGGTGCCGGGGCGGAGGGAAAGATCAGGCTTCGCCGCCCGCCGCCAAGCCCTGGCGGTGCTGGCGCTCCGCCCAATATTCCATGTTCCACCGGCGGCGCAGGGAAAATCCGGACTTGTGGAGCCAGACCGACGCTGCGGCGGCGGCGAGCGCCAGGGCGATGCCCGGAACCGGCACGACGGGCGCGGAATCGAGCAGCTCCGAGGCCGTCACGATCAGCAGGGAAACGGCGGAGACGCCCAGAATCTGCCCCGCGAGGCCGATACCCAGCAGGCCCGCCGCCCGGGGAAGCGGAAGCGCGTGGCGGTTCCCGGTGACGAAAAGCTGCCAGCCTTTGATCATCGCCGAGCCCAGCAATACGGCGAGCAACTGGGCTCCCGCCCAGGTGATCCAGGTCCGGGGCGAGGCTTCGGTGCCGGAGGCCGCCGCGGCCACGATCAGCGCGGTCCCCAGCAGGCCCCCCAGCCACAGGCAGGCCCCGGGAAGGCCCATCAGGAGCGTCGCCAGCACGCGGATCGGGGGAGGAGGCATGGAGCCGATGTTCGCACCGCCGGGCCGCCGGGGGAAAGGATGGAATCGGCAGGGGAAGGGAAAAGGGGGCTGCCACGGGAATGTGCGACCCCATTTCGTCCGGGCTCCGGCGAGGGCTGCCGGGGTTCGCGGCGCAGCCGCCTTGGACTGCGGCAGCCTGCTGCCGCTTTGCAGCGAGGCCAGCCTGCTGGCCGGGAGGAGCCGGGAGGTTATCCATACGACGACCGCGGAGTCGCGAAGGACTGCGAGGTTTGATCTCCAAGGACTTTCTTCGAGATCCTCTGTGGCTTTTGCGGCTCCATGGTAAATGAGAAAGGCGTCTCTCCAGCATCGAGGCCCGCAGCAGGCTGCGGGAAGAAAAGCGGCAGCAGGCTGCCGCAGTCCAAGGCGGCTGTGCCGCTTCTTCCCACGATGAAGCGGTGATTTGCTCCCGCTTCAAAAAATACCCCGGTTTCTTCAGCGTTCCGGACTTCCCGGAGCACGGGCAGCAACCTAATGGTGCGGCGTGAAGCTGGCCTTCGTATTCGTATTCCTGCTCGCCGTGATTGTGATGGCGGGGATGTCCTGGTGGAACCGCCGGACGGGGACTCCGGTGCCGGACGCGGCGGCCACGCTGGAGGAGAAACTAGCGGATCTGGCGGCATGCGGGGTCAGCCTGCGGCCCGGAGTCGGCGTCGGTGAGTTGATGTCGAGCTGGGACCGGGCGGACTACGAGGAGCCGGGATACGACCTCCTGCTTACGGGGATAGGCATGGCGGGGGAGGCACCGCCGTATGAATATCGTTCCGACATGCTCTGGCATTTCGATACCGAGTGCATCGAGGGCGAGGGCTCCTATGCGGCGATCGCCCGGCGTCTTTCGGAGATGGCAGGCGGCTCCTTGCCCTTGGCGAATCTCCGGGATCATGTCGATTTGGAAGCAGGCGAAGCATGGCTTGCCTTCGAGTGCCGGGGACACGATTACAAGATCCCTTGCAAGGTGGAAGATGATTGGGTCGATCCGGCGGTTTTCCGGCATTTCGTAGCTCTGTTGGAAGCGGCCGATCCGGAGAAAATTTTCATCTACTGTGACCTGGGCGGCCAGGATTGTATCATCGGTTGCTTGCCGAAAGCCCGCTACCGGGACTTGAAGCGACTGATCCCGAAGGTGGAGCCTTTGTCCTGAGGGCATCCTGCACCGATCCCCGCCTACCGCTTCACATAACGGAAGCCCGGCAGCGCCCGGACGAGCTTGCGCATCTCCAGCTTCATCAACGTGGCGGAGACCACCGGCGCGGGCAGGCCGGTCGATTCGATCAGGCGGTCGATGCCGGATTCCCCCGCGCCGAGGGCGGAGAAAACCCGCGCTTCCTCCCCTGGCAGTTCGGGCAGGGTGGCGGCCGCTTCCTGCGGGAGCGCCGCGTTGCGGGCGAAGGGCAGTTCGCCCAGGTCGTCGATGATGTTCTCCCCGTCCATCACCAGGGTTGCCCCGTCCCGGATGAGCTGGTTGCAGCCCGCGGAGGAGGCCTGGTCGATGGGGCCCGGCACGGCGAAGACCGGGCGGCCGTATTCGCCCGCCAGATTCGCCGTGATGAGCGAGCCGGAGCGCTGGGCGCACTCCGTGACCAGCAGGGCGCGGGACCAGGCGGCCACGATCCGGTTCCGCTGCGGGAAGGTCTGCTTGTCCGGCGCGGTGTGCAGGGGGAATTCGCTCACGATGGCACCCCGGCCCGCGGCGATCTTTTCCGCCAGCGGCAGGTTTTCCGCCGGGAAGAGCTTCGCCAGCCCGGAGCCGAGCACCGCCACCGTGCGCCCGCCCGCCGCCAGCGCCCCTTCGTGCGCGATGGTATCGATGCCCCGCGCGAGCCCGGAGACGATGGTGAATCCGGCATGGGCGAGCTGGTAGGAGAGTTTCTTCGTGGCCTGCCGGCCGTAGATCGTGAAGCGCCGCGTGCCGACGATGCCGATGGCGTGGCGGTCCCGCTCTTCCAGCTTGCCCCACACGTAGAGCAGCAGCGGGGCGTCGTAGGCCTCCCGCAGCGCGGGCGGGACGAGGGGATCTTCCGGCAGCAAGATCGAGAGCACGCGCTGCTCGACCTCGCGGAGTTCCGCGGCGGGGTCGGCATGGTCCTCCCATTTCACCAGGATCTGCGCCGTCTCCTCGCCGATGCCGTTTACCCGCATCAGTTTATCCTTGGAAGCTGCCAGGATGGCTTCGGCGCTGCCGAAGTGTTCCAGCAGGCGGCGCACG
Source organism: uncultured Verrucomicrobiaceae bacterium (assembly GCA_965651965.1). Classification (GTDB taxonomy): domain Bacteria; phylum Verrucomicrobiota; class Verrucomicrobiia; order Verrucomicrobiales; family Akkermansiaceae; genus Haloferula. The sequence continues at coordinate 2,982 of CBFGVD010000451.1, forward strand.
CGGACGGGACCTATCTTCGGGAGCAGATTGAGGGCGAGGAGGGAAAGCACGGGAGGAAATTTCTAATGACTAAGCACTAATGACTAAACGGAAGTGTATTGAAGAAGAATCGCATGGAGGCACCCGCATCCTGCCTTGTTTAATAATTAGTGCTTAGTCATTAGAAATTTTCTTCCACTGCGCGAGCTGCTCGGGAAAGGGGCAGTTCGCGCAATCGCTGGCGTCTTCCAGGCAGAAGTCCCGGTAGATCTGGATCAGGGCCTGGTGGTGGGCGGCTTTCTTCAACCACGGCGCGGCGGCTTCCACGCTGCCGAAGAGGCGGATCGCGCAGCGCTGCACGTGCTCGTTCAAGGCCCCGGCGGGGAGCTTGAGGTAGTTCGCGAGCGGTTCGCCTTCGTGCAGGGCG
>CBFGVD010000452.1:0-3354 GCA_965651965.1 uncultured Verrucomicrobiaceae bacterium
AGTCCTATTTCGAAGGGTACGAGCGCCTGTTCGCGAACGAGATCCGGACCCAGGAAGACCGGGCCCAGTTGCTCGAATACATGAGCGCGCAGACCCAGCGCATCACGGACCTTTCGGACAATGTTTTCGCGCTCGCGGACGCGCGCATGCTCGGCGGCACGGAGCGGTCGGGGGAGGAGTCTTCGAAGAATACCCTCTTCGTGGCCACGCTGGTGCTGCTGGGCACGGGGATCGCCGTGGTGATCTACTACCAGCTCGTCCGCCATCTGGTGGATCCGGTGGTGGGCCTGAAGCGCTCGATCGAGGAGATCCGGAAAGGGAATTTCGAGCTGACGCTGCCGGAATCCGGCACCGACAGCGAATTCCGTTCGGTAGCGACGGCTTTCAACGACATGGCCGCGGAATTGAGGGTCCGCCGCGGCGAGACCAACGAGCGCTTGCTGCGCACGAACCTGGTCAACCGGGCGATCCTGGAAGCGATTCCCTCGCCGGTATTCGTGCTCGGGGAGGACGGGCGGATCCTCCAGATCAATCCCGCGGCCGAACGTCTCACGGAGAGTTTGGGAGTGGCGAACCGCCTGCCGGCGAAGATCCAGCGCATCCTGGACGAATCCAGCGAGTCCGGCCAGAACCACCTGCCGGAGGATCCGCGGGAGGCGCTGCTCTTCCGGATCGAGGAACGGGAATACTTCTACCTGCCGCGGATTTTCAGCTTCACCTCGGAAGACGGGCTATATTCCGGCCGCGCGGTGCTGCTTCACAATGTCACCCGCATCCGCTGGCTGGATGACATGAAGACGAACCTGCTCTCCACCGTGAGCCACGAGATCAAAACGCCGCTCACGGGGATCCGCATGGTGCTGCACCTGTTGCTGGAGGAACGCACCGGAAGCCTCTCGCCGATGCAGAAGACGATGGTGTCCTCCGCGAACGACGACTGCGAGCGGCTGCTGGCCACGCTGAATACCCTGCTGGATCTCTCCCGTGCGGAAAGCGGCAGCACGCACCTGGAGCGGGTGCCGGTGGTGATCCGGGAAGCCATGGAGCGGGCGGGAAAGCTCTTCGCGGCGAAGGCGGCGGAAAAGGAGATCTCCATCCTGGCGGAAGCACCGGAAGGCTTGCCGGAAGTGAACGCCGATCCCGTGCGCCTGGACGAGGTGATCAACAACCTGGTCTCCAACGCGCTGAAGCACAGCCCTTCCGGCGCCAAGGTCACCCTGCGGGCCAGCCAGCCGGATGCCGACCACCTGCGGGTCTCCGTGATCGACCAGGGGCCCGGCGTGCCGGAGGGCGCGCAGAACCGCATCTTCGAACGATTTTTCCGCGCACCGGGGCAGAAGACCGAAGGAGTGGGCCTGGGCCTCTTCATCTGCCGCGAAATCATGCGAGCCCACGAGGGACGCATCGGCTTGAAAGAACGAACCGACGACCAGACTGAATTCTTCATTGATGTCCCCATTGCCTGAAAGCGGGGTTACCCCCACCCCTGCCCGCTACAGGGTGCTTGTCGTGGACGACGAGCCGACCCTGCGGCTCGGTTTTTCCTATGCGCTTTCGGACCATGATACGGACACGGCGGCCAATGGCGCGGAGGCGCTGGCGAAGCTGGAGGGCGGCGGCTATGATCTGGCGATCCTGGATCTCCGCATGCCGGACATCGACGGCCTGCGGGTCATCGAGACCCTGCGCCGGCACGGGAACTTCCTCCCGGTGGTGCTGTGCAGCGCCGTGATCACGCCCTCCGCGGCATTGCGGGCCATCACCGGACAGGTGGTGGATTTCCTGCTCAAGCCGGTGCGCCCCGCGGAGCTCCGGGGAATCGTGCGCCACATCCTGGCCGCGGACGGGGAGCCCTTCGCGCGGGCCATGGCCCATGCCCGTGCGGGCCGGCATGACAAGGCGATCCAGGATCTGGAAGCGATCGAGTTGCGGGAAACGCGGGCCCCGGCATGGCTGGGCCTTTTGCGAGCGATCCGGACCGGCAGCCTGGAGGCGGAGGCGGCTGCCTTCGGGCGCCTGGAGCGGGAGGGGCTGGAGGCCCTCGCCTACCGCGTGACCGAAAGCTGAAGCGCCCCCGCCGGCAAAGAACAGGCACTTGGAAGCCAACGGCTTGTGGCGCGAGCAGCCCCGGCCCCGGAAAGTTTTACATGTTTTATTCCGCTGGCCTTCAGTCCATTGCGGGAATTTCTAACCGATCCGCCGCCTAACATTTTGGAATTCCGGGGCCGCCATCCCGGCGGGCGGGGACGGGGGCAAACTTTCGGACCCCTAGGGAGGCCCGCATGATTTTTTGCCTCCTTTCAAGGAAGCCATATTTTTCAGGCGTTTACGGTTTTTGACGGCATTGTCAAGATTGCTCGGCAAAAGCAGTACGCCACCCGTGGTATTGTTAATAATTTGTGGATACTATATGAGCAGAATCGGCTTGAAGCTTGCCAGCGTCTCAGGCCAATATCTCTCCCGCTGTGCCCGCTCCACCGGCTTCGCCGGAAGGAACCGAACCTACCCTGAAAATCGCCGGAATTCCCGCCTCTCCCCATGTCCGCCACCACCACCGTCACGCTCGGCAACCGCACCTTCGTCCTGGACCGTGAAAAGGCCGAACAGGCCTTCGCCGCCAAGAAGGTCATCAACGGCCGGGACACCATGTTCTTCAACATCCTCCCGCTGAAGTACCAGTGGGCGTATGACCTGTACAAGACGATGAAGAACAACCACTGGGAGCCGGAGGACATCACCATGCAAAAGGATGTCGAGCAGTGGCGTTCCGACGAGATCTCCGACGTGGAGCGGTGGATCATCAAGATGGGGATCGGCTACTTCTCCGCCGCGGAGGGAATCGTGGGGGACAACGTGCTGCACGTGGTCCGCGAGGTTGTGACCGCCCCGGAGCTCAAGCTGGTGCTCGGCCGCCACGCGCATGAGGAAAACATCCACGCGGACAGCCTCGTTTACATGCTCTCCTCCCTGGGCCTGAACCCGCACGAGTGCGAGGCGATGTTCGAGGACGTGCCCTCGATCACCGCGAAGAACCACTTCGTGGTCTCGAACAGCCGCGCGCTGCGCCGGGACATCGACCTGACGGTGACGGCGAACAAGCAGGCGCTGGCGAAGAACATCTTCATGTTCGGCCAGGTGATGGAGGGGACGCAATTCTACGGCCTCTTCGGCATGATCCTGAGCCTCTACCGCCAGAACAAGTTCCCGGGGATCGGCCAGATGTTCCGCTACACCCTGCGCGACGAGTCGAACCACATCGAGGTCTTCCGCAACCTGCTGATGGATCTGGTCGAGGAGACCCCCGACATCTGGACCGCCGACTTCAAGCGCGACCTCGTCGATACCCTGCGCGAG
>CBFGVD010000453.1:0-3343 GCA_965651965.1 uncultured Verrucomicrobiaceae bacterium
GAATGCAAGATGCATGAGCAAGGAGCGGGTCCGGAATTTTTGGAAGGATTCGGGAAGGGAGGCTGACGGCCATTCGTGCATGAGGATAGGATCCTCATGCATCTTTAGCTCCGACTCCAGTTCGAGCTCACGGAATTTGAGAGTTTCCAGCTTGCGGCTCGTTTCGTCGAACTCCGCTTTTTCGAGCGCGATACGGTTGTTTTGTCGGAGCGTATCAAAATACCCCATTCCGGCAATCTCCTCCATCTTTCGGCTCAGGCACATTTCATGCAGGGCGATAAATGCTTTGGCCGTTACCAATTCGTGGGACAGACTATCGGACGATTTCTTGGAAAACCGCTCGCGGATCGCTTGAAGCACGGTCCGGCAAATCAAGGTGGATTCCTCCATATCCCCGCCTTTTACTGAAACTTCTTTCAAAGCCGTTCCGCGTATCGCGCGATAACGAATCATTTTTCGAAATCGCGAGACGCAAGCCTCCTGGCTGAGCTTCCACCGGTCAGAAAGGCCAAGTGTCGATACGAGACCTTCGATGAAATCCCGCGAGCAAAGGGCGGCGCGGATGGGATCCGCCTCCGGAGAAAATGCAGACGGGGTCCTGAGTTGGATGACTCCGACGCTCAAATGTCTGAACTTGGAGAGGTGAAGAGAAAGCCCGCCGATTGCGCCGAGAAGTAAACCGACCCGCAAGAAATGTTTCCATCTCGCTGCCAGAATATGGAGTTTCCACCGGGGATCAGAGGTGGAGTTCATATCGGGCGTTTTTTAGCTTGAAAGTGCCGGTCAGGCAAGAAAACGCATCAAAGCCCTCCGAATCTCCGGTGCCGCCGGGCGTATTCCTGGGCCGCCTCGAAAAGATCCGCCTGCCGGAAGTCCGGCCAGAATTTCTTGTAGATGACGATTTCCGCGTAGCTGATCTGCCACAGCAGGAAATTCGAGACGCGCAGCTCGCCGGAGGTCCGGATCAGCAAGTCCGGATCGGGAAGGCCCGCGGTGTAGAGACGGGAGGCCAGGGCCGCGCAATCGATTTTCGACGGGTCGATCTTGCCGGCGGCGGCATCCATTGCCAGCGAACGAGCCGCTTCCGCGATTTCCTCCCGCGCGCCGTAGGAAAGCGCCAGTATTAGCGTGAGGGAGCTGTTTCCCGCCGTGCGTTCGATCGCCTTGTCGAGCTTGCGCCGGGTCCGGTCCGGCAGGCGGTCCAGGTGGCCGATGGCCCGCAGGCGGACATCCTGTTTCATCAGTTCCTCCGCTTTCTCTTCGAGGAAGCGTTCCAGCAGGGCCATCAGCGCCGTTACTTCCGCGGCGGGGCGGTTCCAATTCTCGGAGGAAAAAGCGTAGAGCGTGAGATACTCCACTCCCAGTTCCTTGCAGGCTTCCACGCACTCGCGGACCGATTCCGCCCCGGCACGGTGCCCCTCCCGCCGGGGGAGGCCGCGCTCCTTCGCCCAGCGGCCGTTGCCATCCATGATGATGGCGATGTGGCGCGGGATGGTGCTGGCGCTCATGTCGGGGCCCATGCTGGGGAGGGAAGGCGCGGCTTGCATGAAAGGGGGGTGAATTTCAGACCACCAGCGTCTGCACCCGGTCCGGGCCGACGCCGACGAAAGCGAGCGGAGCGCCGCAGAGCCGGGAAAGGCGGTCCAGATAAGCCCTGGCATTCGCCGGCAGATCCTCGAAGCGGGTCATGCCCGTGGTGTCCGTCATCCAGCCGGGCAGCGTTTCATAGACCGGCTTGGCCTTGTCCCAGGCACCGCGGCTTGCGGGCGGGAGTTCGTGGATCTCGCCGTCGATCTCGTAGCCGGTGCAGATTTGCAGGGTCTCGTAATTGTCCAGGCCGTCCACGTTCGTTACCGCCAGGCCGGTCACGCCGTTCACCATGCAAGCGAAACGGAGCAGCACGGTATCCAGCCAGCCGCAGCCGCGCGGGCGGCCGGAAACGACGCCGAACTCCCGGCCCAGGCCGTGGAGGTATTCGGAGAGCCCCTCGTCCACGGTGGGGAACCAGCCGCTGCCGACACGAGTGGTGTAGGCCTTGCAGACGCCGATCACGCGCTCGATCGCATTCGGCGGCAATCCGGAGCCGGTGCAGGAACCGCCGGAGGTCGTGTTCGAGGAGGTGACGAAGGGGAAGGTGCCGAAATCCACGTCCAGCAAGGTGCCCTGCGCACCCTCGAAAAGGATCGATTTCCCGGCTTTCCACGCCTGGTGCAGCACGGGGATCGTGTTCGCGACATGCGGGCGCAGACGCTCGAAAGCCTGGTAAACCTCCGCGAGCACCTGCCCGGCGGTGAATTGCGGCAGATCGTATTTGGCCAGGGTCTCGTTCGCTTCCGAGATGCGGTGGGCGATGCGGGCTTCCGCGAAGGGCCGGTCCAGCAGGTCCGCGATCCGCAGGCCGCAGCGGTTCACCTTGTCGGCATAGGTGGGGCCGATGCCGCGCTTGGTAGTGCCGATCTTCTGGTCTCCCAGGGCGATTTCCCGTGCCGCATCCAGTTCCTTGTGAAAGGGCAGGACCACGTGCGCACGGTCGGAAATGAGCAGCTTCTCCGGCGTGATCGAGACCCCCTGCGCTTCATTGCGCCGGATCTCCTCCACCAGCCCGATCGGATCGACCACCACGCCGTTGCCGATGATGTTCGTCTTCCCGTCCCAGAGGATGCCGGAGGGCAGGAGATTGAGGATGTAACGGACGCCCTTCGCGATGACGGTATGGCCGGCGTTGTTGCCGCCCTGGCCGCGCACGACCACGTCGGCGGATTCCGTGAGGTAATCGACGATCTTGCCTTTTCCTTCGTCTCCCCACTGGAGACCGGTGACGATGGTGTTCATGTTCTTTAACCGCGAATGGACGCGAATGGACGCGAATGAAGAAAGGGTTCCGCTTATTGGGTCGGGGCGATTCGCGCCCATTCCAATTTCCGATGCTTGAAGTTGATGATGAGCCCCACGGGCAGCTTGGTGATGCGAAGGTAATTCCTCATCTGGCCGCGTTCGTGGTCGGTGATACGATCGATTGTTTTGGCGTCCACGATGATCCGCCCGCAAGCAATGAGATCGGGAACGAATTCTCCGGCTGCGATCTGCCGCCAATGGACGGGAAAGGGGGCTGCTGGAGAAAGGGAATGCCGCGATGGGTGAACTCCACGGCAAGCGCGTTTCCGTAGGGCTTTTCATGTAGCCCGCGCCCCCTGCCGTTCAGGATTTCTATGGAACGCGAGACGAAGGCATACACCTCGTCTTTCAAAATCAATTCGCGTCCATTCGCGTCCATTCGCGGTTAAAATCTCATTTCGTCTGGTCGATCAGCGCCGCGAATTCCTCGAAAAAGTAGGTCGCGTCG
>CBFGVD010000454.1:0-3342 GCA_965651965.1 uncultured Verrucomicrobiaceae bacterium
AGGGACAGGACCGCGGCCCCGCCGAGTCCGGCAAGGGTCAGTACCAGAGGGAAAGGGGATCGTTTCACGACAGGCAAGGATCGGAGGGTGCCGTTTGGCTCAGGGTGTTTTCTCGAAGTTCAGGCCGGGGTCGCCCTGCGGGCCGCCGGCGAGCACGAAGTTGAGCTTGTTGTCCTCCGGCAGCTTGATCTCGCCGACCATCTGGGAGTCCTCCGCCTCCAGGACCAGCAGCCCGCGTTCGTCGATGCTGAAGGAGCCGCTCAACTCGTTTGTCTTTCCTTCCCGGTCGAAGGACCAGGTGAACTTCCCGTCCGCATCCATTTTCAAAGTCACTTTCCCCTGTTCCGCGCGGTCGCTGATCCAGGTGCCCACCAGCTTTTCGGCCGGTACCGGGGGCGGTGCTTGTCCGGCCTCCACCGCCGGTTCCGCCTCGTCCTGGTCGCCGCTCTCGGGCGGGATCGAGGACTTGCAGAGATCGCGGAGCTGGGCGGAAATCGTATCCGCCGGCTGCAGCTTCACCGCCTGGTCGAATTGCTCGTAGGCCCGGTCCAGATGGGCGCACACCAGATAGTGGTAGCCCAGCAGGAATCGCACCGCCGCATCGTCCGGTTTCGCGCGCGCATAGTCTTCCAGCCGCCTCAGTTGATCCGTGTAGGTGCTTTGGGAGGCATAGAGGCCGGTCATCGTGGTCCAGTCCCAGCCCGGCCCGGAAGCCAGCACCGGATTCAGCACGCCCGCCGCTTCCCCGTATTTGCCCAGGGCGAAGAGGATCAGCGCGCGGTACTCGTGCATCGCCGTGTCCCCCGGCACCGCGGCGATCGCCTCGTCCGCGGATTTCAGAGCTGCCATGTAGTCGCCGTTCTTGAAGGCGGCGCGGGAGACTTCCAGTGCGGCGCTCGATTTTTCCTCCGCCGTCTCCTCCGCGGTCTCGTCTCCCGGGGGCATCTTGCCCGCGGAAACGGTGATCGGCTCGCTGTAGTTGATCACCGTCGTCGCCCCGCTTTGCACCGGCGGTGCGGGGTAGGGGTTGCTGTAGCTCTGGTAGCCCAGGTTGTAGACCAGGTTTCCCAGACCCCACGCGGCGATGCCCCAGGCCACCCCTTCCGCGAAATCATTGTCGCGGTCCACGATCACGTAGCCCGGCCAGGGCCGCGGGCGGTACCAATGGTAGTGGCCGTACCAGCGCCGGTTCCAGCCGTAGTTCCAGCACCCGTGGTGCCAGCGGTGGTGGTTGTTCGCATTCCACCAGGGCCGGCTGCCCCAGTAGTTCGGCCGGTAGCCCCAGTTGATGTTTCTCCGGAAGTTGTTGTTGATGTGGATGTTGACATTGTTGCCGATGTGGACGTTGCCGCCGGGCCGGTTCCAGGCGCCCCATTTTCCCCAGTTGTTTCCCCATGCGGGACGGGTCCCGGGGTGCCGGTTCCGGTTGAAATCCGGGCGCTTGATCTTCACGGGGCGCTTGTTGACGAAGGCGTTCCCTCCGCCGGGCCGGATCGCGGCGTTTCCACCCCCGGGCCGGATGTTGTTGTTCCACCCCGGCCGGTTGCCCGGCTTCGGGTAGTTCACATGACCCGGCCGGGTGTTGGGCCGGCCGGGCAGCGGCATGGGTTTCGCCGCGCCGCCCTGTCCCGGTCTGGCGGCCCCCGGACGGCCGCCTTGTCCCGGTCGCTGTGCCGGGCGGATCTGGGGTCTTGCTTGAGGGCGCTGCGCGGGCCGCGCTTGCGGCCTGGGCTGAGGTCTTGCCTGCGGCCGCTGCACGGGCCGGGCTTGCGGGCGCGGCTGAGGTCTTGCCTGCGGGCGCTGCGCCGGTCGTGCTTGCTGTCGCGGCTGGGGGCGCTGCATCCGGGAGCCCGTCATCGGACTGCGGTTGGCCTCACGGCCGCCGCCGCGGTTTCCTCCGCCCCCGTGCCCGCCTCCGCGGGCCTGTGCTTCGAGGGAGAAGAAGGAGCAAATGATGATCGTGACGATCAGGGGTGCGATCCTTTTCATGGCTGGGAAAGTTCGGGTTACGCTATTTACCGGCAGGGGAAGCTTCCTGGGGGCTTTCTTCGGCGGTATTGTCCTCCGGGGGCGCGGCCACCGGCTCCGCCTCCGGCTCGGGTGCCCGCCGCACGAATCGCAGGGCGGCATCCGGCTGGGGCTCCCCGGCCATCACGCGGTCGGTTGCATTCCAGAGGATGGTGTCGTCGCCGTCCCGCGAAAGCGTGTGCATGGCGGCCGTCGTCTCCGCGTCCGCGGTGATCCCGCCGGTGCGGATCAACCAGGTATCCCCCCTGCGGGTCCACTGGCCGGAGGCGTTGCCCCCGTCGCTATCGAAGGTCCACCAGAAAACCGAGGAACAAGCGGGATTCCAGCCGATGCGGATGCTCGTGCTTTGTTCTTCCCCGGCGGTATCGGTCGAAATCGCTTCGCCCAGAAGGAAGTTCCCGCTCCCGTCCATCTCCAGCACCAGATCCATCCGCACCCCTTCTTCGCCCTCGTAGGACCATTCTCCCTCCAGCCAGGCCAGGGCCTTGAGATGCTCGGAGGGCGGCGTCACCTCCATCTGGTCCCGGGTGCTCGCGATCAGCCAGCTCCCGTCTCCCTGCTTCACCTGCGTGGCCGAATAACTCACGGATTCCACCGTTTCCCGTCCGTCCGTGGTGAAGTGGATCACCCCGTCCTCGATCGCCACGCCCGGGGCCACCATCCGCACGGAGGAGGCCTCCAGCGCGATCTGCGGCACCTTGTCCCCGGCGAAAAGCTCCTCGTAGCGCTCCTTGATGGCGTCCCGCCCGTGGATCGTATCCCCGTCACGGGCGATGATCTCGCCGTTCTCCGCGAAGAGCGCGGCGATCCCGGCCGCATCCTTCCTGTTATAGGCCTCCACGAAGTGTTCCGCGGCTTTTCCCAGGGATTCCACATCGGCCTCCAGTTCCGCGGCGGGAGCCCCGGCTTTCGTTTCCCCGGCCCCGGACTCCTGGGCGTGGGCGGAAGATGCGGCGGCTAGAAGCACCGCATACAGGGGCAGCAAGCGCCCGCGAACGGCATGAATTTTCATGAGACTGCGAAGGGTCGTGATACCCGCCGGGCAAATGCGGACGTGGCTCCTCGGTCGCCAATCGGGGCGGGGAGGCGCGAACCCTTTTCCGGCGAGAAAATGCAGTCTATTTTTTAGCTCGGTTGCCGCCGGATGCTACATCTTTTTTTGCAACTCGTCCGCGAGATGCATGGCAGTCCGGAATATCATGGAGCCGCGAGCGATTTTGGTCCCCGCCCCGTGCTCACTTCTTCTCCGCCAGCATGCCCAGGTAAGACCTGGCGGCGATCCCCAGCTCCGAGCCGGGGTCCAGGCGCTCGATC
>CBFGVD010000455.1:0-3340 GCA_965651965.1 uncultured Verrucomicrobiaceae bacterium
CTACTGAGCCGGATGCGCGGCCGAGATCTCGAAGAGCGCTGCGCCTTGGATCGCCTCGGCCACGAGCAGGCCCGGTCCCTGGAAAGGACGGACCTCCCCCGCCGCCAGGTGGTGGTCCTCGCGCACGCCTTCCAGAGTCACCCATAGGTGACCGTCCAGCACGCGGATGCGGAAGGTCTCGCCCTCCAGGAGCCGGCGGGAAAACAACCCGCGGTGCTCCAGGCGCGCGCCCGTTCTCGGCTCCCGGATCGAACCCGGGAGCGACTGGGATGAAGTCTTCATCACGGTGGCGGGTGCGATCATGAGCGGTAGCGGGTTCTGCCGCGGGCGGGACGCATCGCCCGGGCGGGGCTCGCGGCTTTCCCCGGCGCGAGCGGGGCGGGCCGCTTCCAGACCTCCAGGACATGCTCGAGAAGAGCCATGATGGAGGGATCCCCCGCGTTGCTCGCGAGGTAGCCGATGCTCAGGGGCACGGTTTCGCGGAAATGGGGAAGGGCCACCACCTTGTCCTGGAAGCCGTTGGCCTCGATCTGGCCGACGGCGGTGACGGTCATGCCGAGCCCTTCCGCGACCAGATTGAGGACCGTGAGGTCCTCGTTCACCTGGAAACGGCGGGTGAGATGGAGGCCCTGTTCCTCGCTGATACGCTGGATAAAGCGGCAGTAAGAACAGGCCGGGGAAGTGAAGATCCAGGGCTTGCCCTCCAGCAACTTCCAATCCGGTACGGACAGCTCCTCCGCCCAGGCCGCGGGTGCGGCGAGGCAGAGCTCGATCCGGTCCAGCTCCTGCCAGGCGATCCGCGGGGACTCGCAGGGGCCCTCGAAGAAGCCGATGGAGATATTCCCTTCCTCGATCCCCTGCAGGATCACGCCGCTGCTGCCGTTGACCAGCTCGAAGGAAAGCTCCGGGTGCTCGGCGGTGACGGAGCGCAGGATCTCCACCACGCGGAGGATTTCCGGGCGGTTGTTCAGGCCGAAGACGAGTTCGCCCGAGACGCTGCCGCGCAGGGTGTCCGCGCTATGCTTGAAATCCTTCGCGGCATCCACGATCCGCCGCGCCTGCTCGCGCAGGACCTCGCCCGCGCGGGTGAGCTTCATGCCCTTCGCGCCGCGGTCAAAAAGGCGCACGCCGGACTCGTCCTCCAGCGCCTTGATCTGGGCGCTGACCGCCGGTTGGCTGGCGAAGAGCTTCTCGGCCGCGCGGGTAAGGTTCTGTTCTTCGGCGACGGCGAGAAAGGTGCGGAGTTGGTACAGTTCCATGGCTGCGGGCTGAGGGCTCGCCGGAGATCATTCACCGGAAGCCCCGGTCCGGCCAATCGGATCTTCCGATGACTTTCATCGGCGACGCGGATCGCACTCAACTTTCCCGCCGCATCGCCCGCGCGAGCATGGACGGACCGAAGACGGCGAGGACCAGGCCGAAAACGACGACCACCCCGAAGGCCCCGGGTAGCCCGATCCAATGGCTGAGCCCGCCGATGGCGGGAGGTCCCGCGAGGAAGCCGAAGTAACCGATCAGCGACACCATGGCCACGCCCTGGCCGACGCTTTCCGGGTGCACCCGGCCGCCCGCGCCCACCAGAACCGGCACCAGGTTCGCCAACCCGAGACCGGCAAAACCGAGGCCGACGAAGGTGACAGGCCACACGCGGACCAGGATCATCAGCAGGAGACCGGTAAAGGCGAGGATGCCGCTGATCCGGAGCACGGCCAGGCCGCCGAGGCGGGCGGTCACTCGGTCTCCCAGCAGCCTGCCGGCGGCCATGGAGAGGGAAAACACGCCGTAGGCCAGCGGGGCCAGCCAATCCGCCGCGCCCGCGACGCTGCGCGAATACACCGCGCTCCAATCCATCATGACGCCTTCCGAGAAAAGGGCCAGGAAGGCCAGCGCCCCGATGATCAGGATGCGCTTGTCCGGCAAGGCGAAGGCGCGCTTCCGCGGCAAGGGAGAGGCATCGCCGCCGGCGAGGCTGCCTGAGCTCGCGAGGGAAACGGCGAGCAGGGTTCCTGCAATTCCCAGTGCGATTGTCATTCCCGGGATGCCCTGGCGCAGGCCGAGCCCGACGAGCAGCGCGGCGATCAGGCCGCCGATGCTCCATAGCGCCTGGAAGGTGGCCATGATCGGCTTCGTTCCGGCGTTCTCGATCGTGATCGCCTGGGCATTCACCGAGACATCCAAAGAGCCTTTGAAAGCGCCGAAAAAGAAACCGGCCGCCAGAAGCCAGCCGAAACCGGGGGCCAGCACCAGCAACGCCAGGCCGATGCAATAGCCGGGAGCCAGCAGAGCGAGCATGAAGCGGCTCCCCTTCCGCGCGAGCGCCCTGCCGACGAGGGACATGGAGACGAGCGCCCCGACGACGAGCGAAAGGAGCACGATGCTCAGCCCGCTCTCCCCGAGGGAAAACTTCCGCTCGATGGAGGGAATCAGGGCCGCCCAGGTGCCGAAGCCGATGCCATCCACCAGGAAGAGCAGGGAAGCGGCGAGCCGCGCGCGGGAGTGTTCCTTCGGAGCCGTCGCGGCGAGGTCGGGGCAAGCTGCCTCCTGATTCATGCCCGCATCCTGCCGGAAATCCATCGATTCTTCCAATGGCATGATTTTATGACCGTGATAGCCTCCGGTTATGGACATCCGGGAACTCAGGTCCTTCGTTCTGCTGGCAGGGCAGTTGCATTTCGGCCGCGCCGCACGGCTGCTGAATCTCAGCCAGCCCGCACTGACGAAGCAGATCCGCCGGCTGGAGGAGGAATTGGGGGCGAGCCTTTTCGAGCGCGGCCGCCACGGTACCGTGCTGAGCACCTTCGGCCGGGATTTCCTGCGGGAGGCGCGTCTGGCGGTGGAGACCTTCGACCGCCTGCTGGAGCGCGCGAAGGGTGCCGCAGCGGGCGAGACCGGCACGCTGGAGATCGGCTTCGGCTTTCATACGCTGGATCTCGTCCCGCCGCTGATCGTGAAGCTCCGGCAGCTTGCGCCGGGAATCGAGGTCGGCCTGCGCGACATGTCCACCGCGGAACAGGTGGAAGCCCTGGAATCCGGAAAGCTCGATCTGGGCTTCGTCCGGCTGCCGGTGGAGAAGGATTACCGGGTCCTCCCGGTGATCCGGGACCGCCTGGTGCTCGTTTCATCCCCCGCGGCTCCGCTGCCGGCGGACACCGCCCTGAAGGACTGCCGGGAACGCGCCTTCGTGAGTATTTCAGAGGAGCGCGCGCCGGGCTTCTACGGCCACATGCTGAGCCTCTGCGCGAAACACGGCTTCCACCCGCGGGTGGTCCAGCAGGTGCCGGAATTCACCACCGCGCTCGCTCTTGTCCAGGCAGGGCTGGGGCTGGCAATCATCCCGGAA
>CBFGVD010000456.1:0-3339 GCA_965651965.1 uncultured Verrucomicrobiaceae bacterium
CGGGGAGATCACCACGGGTCCGGCAATCGGGCAAGGGAATTTTTTGAAATCGACGCCGCGGGGCGGATCGGGTTTTTGCGGGGCATGGAGCGGATCGTCCGGGACGAGGAGGAAATGGAAGCGCTGGGGGCGGAGGTGGCCGCCGGTCTGGAGGCCGGGGCCGTGCTGGCCCTGGCAGGCGGTCTCGGTGCGGGCAAGACCCGCTTTGTCAAAGGCTTGGCCCGGGGGATGGGTTTCCCGGGGGAGGTGACGAGCCCGACTTTTTCCCTGGTGCACGAGTACCGGGGCGGGCGGCTGCCGCTCTTCCACTTCGACCTCTACCGCCTGAAGGACCAGGAAGAACTGTTGGGAATCGGGTGGGACGAGTTTTTCGAGGAGCCCGGGGTGGTGATCGCGGAATGGGCGGACCTTTTTCCCGGCCTGATCCCCGCGGGGAGCCTCTGGCTGCACTTCGAGGTGCTGCCGGAGGGGGGGCGGCGGGTCAGTTCCCCAATCCCGCGGAACGGCTGACGGCTTGGACCATGCGGTTGGCCATCTGCTGGACGCTATTGGCGGCGCTGCAGGAGGAAAGCAGCGCGGCGGCCAACCCGGCGGCGGCATAGGTCAGGAGACGGGTTTTCATGGAGGCCGACCATAGGAGCGCGCAAATCGCGGTCAATCCGGCAGTTCCGCGGTTAGGAATCCGGATAAATCCCGAGGAAGCGCTCCATTTCCCGGTCCGGTCGGCACAGGATCACATCGAAGGGCTGGAGCTGGCCCTCCGTGATGTAGCAATTCCGCGACCGGGATGGATACCATGGACGGCGTGAGTCCGAAGGCCGGCAGAAGAGTCATCTTGTGGTAACGCTTTTCCTCCGGGAAGAATTCCACCAGATGCTCGCTGCCGATCCATAGACCCGGATCGGATTGCCGGAACTCCTGCCAGGAAAACGCCGGTTTCCTCAGGATCCCGAACTCGTGAGCCAAAGCACGCGCATGTTCGGCTTCTCCTTGCGCGCGGCGGCTCCTGTCAGCCTCATCGCATCGGCAGTCGCTCTCACAGCGCTCGCGTAATCGCTCGAGGAAGGCTTCAAGCGAATCCCTTGATCCGCCGGAGCCTTCATCGGTCGCGCCGCTTTTTTATCCCGATTCACGATAAGGGGACTCTATCTTCCCCTGCACTCGCGGTCAATGGCACTCCTTGCGCCGTCTTCCGCCAGGCGCGGAGGCCGAGCAGGACCGCGGTGATGGTCAGGCCCGCGGTGATGCCCCACCACATGCCGGTGACACCCATGCCGAGCGGCTTGGCCAGCAGCCAGCCGAGGGGGATGGAGATCACCCAGTATGCCCAGAAGGCGATCCAGGCGGGCGCTTTCACATCGTCCAGACCGCGGAGGACACCGGCGGAGATGATCTGGAGCGCATCGCAGAACTGGAAGGCGGCGGCGACGATCAGGAGGGCAGAGGCCATCTCCAGCACCCGGGAATCGTCGATGAACAGCCCGGCCAGCTCGCGGTTGAAGATCACGAAGCTGCTCGCGCTCAGCACCGTAAAGGCGACGCCCATGGCCCAGCCGCTGGCCATGATCGGGCGCATGGCCTCGCGGTTTTTCGCGCCGAAGGCCTCCCCGATGCGGACGGTGAGCGCCATCGAGATCCCTAGCGGGATCATGAACACGGTGGCTGCACACTGGATGGCCACCTGGTGGGAGGCCAAGGCCGCTTCCCCCATGTTCCCGATGATCAGGGTGGCGGCCACGAAGGCGCTGACCTCCGCCAGCAGGTGCATGCTCGCCGGGAAGCCGGTGGCCACCAGATCCTTCACGGCGGGCCAATCCGGCACGCGGAACCAGCGCGCGGGGATCCACTCCTTCAGGCCCGGATCGCGCACGCACCAGAAGATCATCCCGCCGAGCGTGGCGGTACGGGCGATCAGGGTGGCCATGGCGGCGCCTTCCAGGCCCATTTCGGGGGCTCCCGCCTTGCCGAAGATCAACATCCAGTTGAGCAGGATGTTCAGCGCCACCCCGCCCATGGAAATCCAGAAAACGGGCCAGGGGCGGTTCATCGCGTCGGCATGGTTTTTCACCGCCATGGATGCCATCGCGGGAATCATGGAAGCCGCCACGAGGAGGAAGAACATGGGCACGATTTCCACCACCTTCGGGTCCTGCTTGAACAAACCGAGGAAGGGCAGGACGGCGAAGGCCAGGCCCAGCGTGGCCACGCCGAGGGCGAGGGTGACGTACAAGCCGTGCCGCAGCGCGGCCCGCGCGGCGGCGGGATCGTCCGCCCCGCGCGCCTGCGAAACGCGGATCGAGACCGCCATCGACATGCCGATGCCGAACATCATCGGCAGATAGATCAGGGTATTCGCGAAGGAGCAGGCGGCGAGCTGGGTGACGCCGAACCAGCCGAGCATCAGCGTATCGGAAAGGCTGATGAGCATCTGGCCGAGCTGGCCGACGATGAGGGGAATCGCCAGCCGGATGGTGGCGCGGCTTTCGCCGAGAAGACGTGGAAAAGAAAGACTCATGGGAAAACGGGAAACGGTGGAAAAATCCGGGCGACAAAAAGCCCGCCGGGGCAGGGGCCGGGCGGGCGGGGACAAGCGGCGGTCAGATTCTCCGGATCCGTCACGCAAAGCCCCCGCGGCCGACAAAGTCGGCGGATGCGGCAGGATTGCGGAACTTCTTCATGGGTCGGGGAGAGTCCTAGGTGCCCGGTCTCCTTTTGTCAAACCGCCGCACCGGGAAAATGCCGGACCCTCCGGATCCTTGGTTATCAGCGTGAAACGGTGCGACAGCCGAAAAATCGGCGATTTCGGGAGTTAAATCCGGTGCCGGGCGGCTTTTAATCGGGGCGGGATGCAAACCTTCACGCTCTTTGTCCGATCCACCGGCGGCGCTCATGGCGAGCGCCAAGCCGCGGGCAGGGTCGTGGACCGGCTGCAGGAGCGGCACGCGGGCAGGATCCGGCTGGAGATCGTGGCGGAAGACGAGCCGCCTGCAAACGGCGACCTGAGCATCCGCATGCCCGGGGCCGGAGCCGGGGCCGCCCTGTGCTACCGGCGGGCTCGCGGCGCGGAAGCCGGCACTGCACGAAAAGCCGGCCGCAGGAAAAAGGGCAAGGCCGCCCGCAAAGCCCCGGAAGCCGCCGTCCTCCCCTCCTACCGTTCCGTGCCGGAGCTCGAGGCGCTCTTGGAGAAAGATCTGGAAAGCATGGTACGGGACCATCTCGAATCTCCTGCGCCGGTACCGGGCCGAGGTTCATCCGTGGCCGTTTCCCCCTTCATGGGCCTGCGGGCCTTCGGCTTCCAGGATGCGGGACATTTCCGCGGGCGGGAGCGACAGGCGGCGG
>CBFGVD010000457.1:0-3339 GCA_965651965.1 uncultured Verrucomicrobiaceae bacterium
ACATCCAGATGCCCGGGCTCTCTGGCTTCGAGGTCATCGAGGCCATCCCGGCGGAAGAAATGCCGGTCGTCGTCTTCACCACCGCCTACGACACGCATGCGGTGCAGGCCTTCGAGGTGAGCGCCCTGGACTACCTGCTCAAGCCCTTCAAGGCGGCGCGCTTCCGGGAGGCCCTGGACCGCGCGCGGGCCCGGCTGCGGAACGGCGGCCCCGCTGCCGGAGAGCCGGACTATACCGCCCTGCTGGCCCGCCTGAAGGCGGCGGAGGGCGGCCCGCGCATCCTGGTGAAATCCCCGGAGAAGATCGTTTTCGTTCGCGCCGCAGAGATCGATCACGTGGAGGCGGCGGGCAACTACCTGGTCCTGCATTGCGGTGCGGAAAGACACATCGTGCGCGAGACGATGGCCGCCATCGTGAAGAAGCTCGGCCCGTACGGCTTCATGCGGATCAGCCGTTCCGCCGTGGTGAATCTTTCGCGTATCCGGGAATTGCAGCCGATGTCCGCGGGGCATTACGCGGTGATCCTGAAGAACGGGACGAAGCTGGACATGACCAGCCCGCTCCGCGACCTGCAGGAGCGGATGAGCGGCGGCTGAGAACGGGGCTGCGGCATTTGACCCGACGCGTGCAGTGGCGTTTTCGTCACGCCTTCCGGGGCTTTCGTCCCATCGGGGTGGCGCCGCGGTGCCGGGCTGATAGTCCGCCTACCGTCGGCAAAAGGGGACCGGATTTCCCTCTGCCGGATCAGGCAATCATCTCTCCATCGCAACCATGAGAACATCCTGCATCTCCCATGGCTCCCCCCGGCGCGGGGCCCTCCTCTCCCTGGCATCCATGCTTGCCGCCTTCGCTTCCGCACCGGTCTCCGGCGCGGATATCCTCTGGTCCGCCGCCACCGGCGATTTCGCCGCCGCCGGAAACTGGGCCGGCGGTGCCGTCCCGGGCGCGCAGGACAATGCGGTGATCGACAACGGCGGTACCGCCCAGATCGGCGCGAATGCCGCCGTGGCCGGGCTCTTCACGGGCCTCTCCTCCGGCGGTGGAAATTTCGGGCACGGCGGCGGGGATCTGGCCATCTCCGGTGACGTCCGCCTGGCCATCTCCGCGGGTTCGGAGGGCTCCCTGGTCTCTTCGGGCGGATCGCTCCAGCAGCTGGATGGAGATTTCATCATCGCGGAGGGGGCGGGCAGCAGCGCTTCCTTCGAGCTTGCGGAAAACATCACCTTCACCCGCGGTAGCGGCCCTTTGATCGTCGGCAGGCTCGGGGCGGGTACCCTCTCGATGGCCGGGAGCTTGACCACCGGCGGCGAGCTCGTCGTGGGGGACCGCAGTGTCTCCGGCTCCGCCGCCACGGGTGTCGTAACCCATTCCGGCGGCACCTTCGTGAGCAACGGCGGGATTTTCATCGGCCGGGGCGACCAGCAGCAAGGGCTGGGGGGAATCGCCGGAACGTACGTGCTGCCCGGCGCGGTGGTGATGGCCAACGGGCCCCTCTCCATCGGGACCGCCGGAGCCTCCGGCCTGCTGGACATGAGCAACGGTTTCATCTCGAAATCCGCGGCCAGCCCCATCGTGGTGGGCGAAGGAGAGGGTGCTGAGGGCGTGCTCGGGCAGACATCCGGCTTCATCAGCTGCGGCGGCGACATGGTGATCGGCACCGGTTCGGGCGCTTCCGGCTCATACCTCCTGGAAAGCAGCGAAGCCGGAAATCCCGCCATCACCATCACCGGCTCCCTGATCGTCGGTCAGGATGGCGGGGCGGGCGTGCTGGATTTGAAAGGCGGCTCCATTACCAAGGCTCCGCCGGGACCGGACGGTTCCGTCTTCGCCTTTGCTTCCGGCGGGGACTCCACGGCCCTCATCACCATGGATTCCGGCAGGCTGGTGAATTTCCAGGGCGACACCCTCGTCGGGGCGGCAGGAAACGGCACCGCCACCTGGACGATTTCCGGTACCGCCGAGGCGGTGGTCCTCCTGCTTGAGCTGGGACATTCCGATACCGCCAGCGGAACCGTGAACCTGGACGGCGGCATCCTTTCCGCCTACCGGGTGGCCCAGGGAGCGTCCGGCACGGCTTCCACCTTCAATTTCAACGGCGGCCTCCTCCGGGCGGGAACTTTCTCGGACGATTTCATGAGCGGCATCTCCGCCGTGAACGTGAAAGAGGGCGGGGCGAGCATCGACACGAACGGCTTCGACATCGTCATCAACCAGACCCTGGCCGATGACGGCGGGGGCTTCTACAAGACCGGTGCCGGGAAACTGACCCTCGGAGGCGACGCGGAATACATCGGGGATACCGTGGTCCAGGAGGGCACACTGGCGGTGAACGGCACCTTGCCCTCTTCAACGGTATGGGTGAACACGGAGGGCACGCTCGCCGGCACGGGCACGCTCGGAGCTTCCGTCACCGTCTTCGGTACCGTCTCGCCCGGCGATGGCGGAGGCGGCTTGACCGTGGAGGGCAACGTCGAGCTTCCCGGCGGTATCTTCAAGCCGGCCATCGATGGCCCGTCGGTGGCGCCCCTGCTGGTGGACGGGGAATTGAACATCGAAGGCGCGATCCTCGATCTCACGGATGCGGAATTGCTCGCGGGCACTTACACGATCGCCACCTACGGCACGGTCGTGGGGGATGCCTTCTTCGAGGTGATCGGCCTTCCGGAGGGTTTCACGGTCGCGGTCGGCGAAGGCGCGGTCACGATCTCCGGCGCACCGGCCGCATCCCCATACGAGACCTGGGCGGAAACGAACGGCCTGACGGGCGACGATGCCGCGGGCACGGCCGATCCCGACAAGGACGGCATCGCCAACGCGATCGAATTCGTCATCGGCGGGGATCCCAATGCCGCGGGGGATTCCGCAAAGCTCCCCGCGGGGCAGGTGGCGGATGGGATGTTCATCTTCACTTTCCGCCGGACCGATGAATCGGCAGGCAGCCCGCCGCTGGTCGAGTACGGCCCTGACCTGGTCGAATGGAACACGGCGGCAGACGGCACGGAGGGCGTGAGCATCACCGTGAGCGAGGATGCCTTCGCCGGCGGAGACCTCGTGTCCGTGTCCATTCCGATGGGTGCGGAGCCCCTTTTCGTCCGGCTCAGGTCGGAGATCCCCTGAGCCATTGCTTTCCAAGAGGAGTTGGACAAACCCGGAGGCCGTTCCCATGTCGGAGGGGACGGCCTCCCTTTGTCCGGCGGAACGCCCGGTTTTGCGGATGCGGGGCAGGAAATTTCTTTTATCGGGGGGAATATAGCCCTTGCAGGCCCGGATAAGTGCCGTCACGTTCCGCCACCTTATGGAAAAGATCCCATCAGACATCCTGGCACAGGTTATCGAGCT
>CBFGVD010000458.1:0-3336 GCA_965651965.1 uncultured Verrucomicrobiaceae bacterium
TACGACCAGCAGTTCCAAGGCATGCCGAAGCCGACGGGCTACTATGCGCGGATGGACTGCCGGGACCTCACCCAGGCTTGCGCGCTGATGGGGCGGAATCTGGCCTTCCCCACCGGACCGCTCGGCAAGCCGGTGATCAAGGGCCAGTATGCCTTTCACATCGAGAACCACCGCCTCGTCGCCTGCCTGGAGTCGATCGCCCGCCGCAGCGGGGTCGGATTCGCGGACGACATCCTGGAGCGGGCGGAAACGGCGGGAGGCAAGATCGTGGCGCTGCATTTCAAAAGCGGCAGCACCCGCACGGCGGATCTCTACGTGGATGCCTCCGGCTTCCGTGCGGAGCTGATCGGCAAGGCGCTGGAGGAACCCTTCACCAGCTTTTCACCGGGACTTTTCTGCGACCGCGCGGTCATCGGGGGTTGGGAGCGGACGGACGAACCCATCCATCCCTTCACCACGGCCGAGACGATGGATCACGGCTGGTGCTGGCAGATCGAGCACGAGACTTTCATCAACCGCGGCTATGTGTACGGCAGCTCTTTCGTCTCCGACGAGGAGGCGCAAGCCGAACTGCTGGCGAAAAATCCGAAAATCTCCACCACGCCGCGGATCGTGAAATTCCGCAGCGGGCGCTACGAAAGGAACTGGGTGGGTAACGTGGTGGCAGTAGGAAACGCCTCCGGCTTCGTGGAGCCGCTGGAAGCGACCGCCCTGGCCCAGATCATCTATGAATCCCGCTGGCTGGCCGAGTCCCTGCGCCTGACGGGCGGAGCGCCGGACGAGGCGATGCGCGCGACGTACAACCGCCTGGTGGGGATCGCCTGGGACGAGATCCGGGATTTCCTGGCCTTCCACTACAAGTTCAACACCCGGCTCGATACCCCCTTCTGGCAGCATTGCCGCGAGCACACCAGCCTGGGCAATTACGAGGACCTCTACCGCCTGTACCGCGAGGTGGGACCGAACCCGGCCATGCTGGCCCAAGCCCTGCCCGCGCGGCCGAACATCTACGGCGTGGAGGGCTTCCTGGCGATGCTCGTGGGCATGCAGGTGCCCTACGAGCGGCTCCATCTGGCAAACGATGCCGAGATGGCACTCTACGACCGCCACCGCGCGGGCATCGCGGCGCGGGCGAAGGCGGGCGTCTCCGTGCGACAAGCCCTGGATGCGATCCGCCGGCCGTCCTGGCAATGGACCTGAACCTTTTCTCCCCGAGCATGACTCCTTCTCCCATTCTTCATATCCTCGTCGCCGGTTCCGGCACGGACGCCCTGCTGGCGGCGGCCACGGTGAAAAAATCCTTTCCGGGCATCACCGTGACCCTGCTGCGCGATCCCGCGGCACCGGCTGCCGACCCGGCGGGGGAAAGCACGGCTCCCGCGGTGCTGCAACATCTCTGCAAGGGCCTGGGCCTGCATGGCTCGGATATCCACCTGCACGGCCGCCCGGTGTGGACCCTCGGCTTCAAATGCCTGTGGGGTGCGCGGGGGAGCTTCTACCGGTCCTTCGACGCTCCCTACGGCGGGATGCAGGCGGGCTTCCGCACGGAGCCGGGCTATCTGGCCGCGGACGCGGTGCTGGAGAATGCCACGCTTTCCACGGCCATGATGGCGGCCGGAAAGCTCTTCCCGAAAGACGGGGCGAACGCCTTCAAGCCGACCGAGAACGTCACCGGACTGAACTTCCGGCCGGAGCCCCTGCAAGCGCTGCTCCTGCGTGCCTGCAATGCCCTGGGCGTGAAGGTGCGGAACGGCAAGATCACCGGCTTCAACCGGAATCCCGACACCCTGGTGCTGGAAGGCGGGGGCACCCTGGCCGCCGATCTCTACCTGGATGCGACGGGCAGCGAAGCGCTGCTGGCAAAGCTGGCGGGAAACACGGAATGGATTTCCTACGAAGATGCCTGCCTGTGCCCGCAGGCCGCCACCCTGCTCCGCCGCCGCGGCAGCGAGCCGATCCGCCCCTACACCACGCTGGAAACGCTGGACAAGGGCTGGCGCTGGCGCGTGGAACATGACGACGGGATCGGCCTGGGCCACGCCTGGCACCCCGAGTTCATCAGCGAGGACCAGGCTTGCACCGAACTGGTCGCCAAGGGCGGCGACAGCTCGCTGGTGCCGCGCGTGCACCGCTGGACCTGCGGACGCCGGAAACAAGCATGGACGGGCAGCGTGGTGGCCATCGGCGATGCCAGCGGCTTCGTGGAGCCCCTCACCTCCCTGCGGATGAACCATCTGCTCCTGCACGTGAACTGGCTGGTCCGCGTGCTGGCGGCCTGCGACGGGCTGCCCGGCGAGGAAAGCCGGCGTACCTATGCCCGCGTGGTGGCGGAAGCCTGGGATGAGAACCGGGACTTCCATGCGCTGCACTACCTCGCGAATGCCGCGGGGAAATCCCCCTTCTGGGAGGCGGCGCGGGAAACAGCCGTGCTCGGGAAATACGCGGAGATGCTGGACTTGTACCGCAGCATCGGCCCGGCGGCGGCGCTTTCGAACTGCCTTCCGGTCTGGCCCGGATTCGTGGGGATCGAAGCGTGGATCGCCGTGCTGATCGGCGTGGGCCTGCCTTTCCGCCATCATCCGGAGATCCCCCCACAGGAGAAAAAAGCATGGAACTCCGCGTGCGAACAGCGCCGCGCGCTCGCCCGGCAGGGCGTGCCCGCGGAACTCTGCATCGGCGCCGCGAGACGGGCGGTGAAGCCTGAACCGCGGGTGCCCCTGCTGTAGGGCCTCCCTCAGGCGGAACCGAGTGCCGTGGCAAGAAAGGGGGCGGTGCGGGATTTCTTCGATTTCGCCACCGTCTCCGGCGTGCCGCGGGCGACGATGGTGCCGCCGTGGTCCCCGGCCTCCGGGCCGAGATCCAGAATCCAATCCGCCTCCGCGGCCACGGCCATGTGATGTTCGATGACCACGACGGTGTGGCCTTCATCCACCAGGCGGTGTAGCACGTCGATCAGGCGCTTCACGTCCTCCAGATGCAGGCCGACGGTGGGTTCCTCGATGAGGTAGAGGTTGGTGCGGTTCAGGGTTTTGAGGTTTTTCGCCGAGACGCGGCCCTTCGTGAGCTCGGTGACGAGCTTGATGCGCTGGGCCTCCCCGCCGCTGAGGGTGGGCGAGGGCTGGCCGAGCTGGAGGTAGCCTAAACCGGTATCCGCGAGGAGCTTGAGCGGAGCGGCGATGCGCGGCTGGGATTCGAAAAAGGCGGCGGCCTGCTCGATGGTCATGCGCAGGACCTCGCCGATATTCTTCTCCCGGAAGCGGACCTCCAGGGTGGCGGGATTGTAGCGCATTTCATTGCAGGCTTCGCAAGGCACCCAGGTGCTGGGGAGGAAGTCCA
>CBFGVD010000459.1:0-3324 GCA_965651965.1 uncultured Verrucomicrobiaceae bacterium
CGTAAACCGGCTCCAGATTGAAGGCCATGCTCATCGTGTAGGCGTTCAGGTGCCGCAGCAGGCGGATGTGGAAGCCGTGGGCGAAGATCGTGCAGACCCAGGCCAGCAGGAGCAGCCATAGCCAATCGAGCTCTTTCCATGTGAAGAGCGATGCGCCGCCGCCGAGCAGGGGAAAGAGGAGCAGGGATACCGCCCAGGCCCCCGCCATTTCCCAACCCACCATGACCAGGGGATCTCCGCCGCCCGTTACCAGCCGCCGGTTGAGCACGGGAAAGACGGCCGCCAGCAGGGCGCTCAACAGGGCGACGCCCAGCCCGGCGAGCCGACCGCGCTCGAAACCCGCCACCATGGCGATGCCCGCCACCACCAGCAGCCCCAGCAGCACCTCGAAAGGCCGCACCCGCCGCCGCTCGAACAGGGGCTCCGTGAACGCGGTGAAGAGGGAGATGGTGGAGAGCCCTGCGAGACAGATCGAAACATTGGCGAGCTGGATCGCGCCGAAAAAGCAGATCCAGTGCAGGCCCACGAGCACGCCCACGCCGAAAAAGGCGCCCGCGGCGCGGGCTCCCGGCCACGGCGATTTGCGCCGGACCAGCAGTACCCAGGCCAGCGCCCCGAGACAGGCAAAGGCGGTGCGCCAGACCACCAGACCCGCCGCAGGCAGCGGATCCAGGATCAGGTCGCCGAGGATGGCCGTCCCTGCCAGCAGGGCCACCAGCAGGTGCAGTTGGAAATAAAGGCGCACGGGAGTCATGGTACGCCCTTTCCCCGGGCCGGTAGGCTCAGGCCTCCCCGGCGATCAGGTCGTCCAGATTCTGGCGCTTGCGCACGATCCGGGCCGTGTTTCCATCCACCAGGATCTCGGCGGGCAGCGGGCGGGAGTTGTAGTTCGAGGCCATCACGAAGCCGTAGGCCCCGGCGCTCATCAGCGCGATGATCTCCCCGGGCTGGAAGTCCGGAAGCTCGCGGTCCTGGCAGAAGAAGTCCCCGCTTTCGCAAATGGGGCCGACCACGTCCACCTTGCGGCGGCCGTCCGCCGGTTGTTTCACCGGGGCGATTTCGTGGTGGCCTTCGTAGAGCGCGGGGCGGATCAGGTCGTTCATCCCGGCGTCCACCACCTTGAAGGTCTTGGCCGTGCCATGCTTTTCGTAGAGGCAGCGGGTGAGCAGCACCCCGGCGTTCCCCACGATGTAGCGGCCCGGTTCCAGCAGGATTTTCAGTCCCAGGTGCTCCAGCCGCGGGACCAGGGCTTCGCCATACTCCGCGATGGTCAGCGGGCGCTTGCCTTCCGGCCGGGATTCCCACCATGCGGGATCGCCGGATTCCAGGGAATCGTGATAGACGATGCCGATGCCGCCGCCGATGGACCAGAACTCGATCCCGTGCGTGGTCTTCAGGTGGATTGCCAGGGGGGCGACCTTTTCCACCGCCTCGATGAAGGGCTGGATGGAGGTGAGCTGGGAGCCGATGTGCATCTGCAGGCCGCGCAGCCGCACGTGCGCCAGTTCCTTCGCCGCCCGGGCATAGACATCCGTGATCCGGTCGAAATCGACGCCGAACTTGTTCTCGGACTTGCCGGTGGAGATGTACTTGTGGGTCTTGGCATCCACGTTCGGGTTCACCCGCACGGCGGCGGGGGCGATCACGCCCAGCTCTCCGGCCACCTCGTTGAGGTAGCGCAGCTCTTCCTCGCTCTCCACGTTGAAGGAATAGATCCCTTGCTTGAGCGCGTATTCGATTTCCGCGCGGGTCTTGCCGACCCCGGCGAAGGTGCACTTGGCGGGATCCCCGCCCGCCTTCACCACGCGGAAGAGTTCCCCGCCGGAGACGATGTCGAAGCCCGCCCCTTCCTCCGCCAGCAGGCGCAGGACGGAGAGATTGGAATTCGCCTTCACCGCGTAGGCCACCTCGTGGTCGATCGCGCCGAGCGCCTTGTCCAGGCGCCGGTAGTGATCGCGGATGGTATTCGCGGAATAGACGTAGAGCGGGGTGCCGTGTTCCGCGGCGAGGGTCTGGAGATCGACGTCCTCGCAGTGCAGCGAGCCGTGGCGGTAGGCGAATCCGTGCATGCGGCGGCTTTAGACGGTCCGCGGGCGGCGGGCAAGGGCGGCCTCCGTTTCCGTGCTTGGAAATCGGGGGGCGCGGCGCAAGGGTGCGGGATGACAAGGCTCCTCGCGCTTCTGGCGGCCGGGTGCATCCCCCTTGGCCCGGTTTCCGCGCTGCCGAATTCCATCGTCGGCCCGCTGCTCAACGAGGATAGCCCCCTGAACGGGCGGGATTTGACGCAGGTGCTGCTCTCCGGCGGAATCTGGGAGGGGCGGGAGGAGCTTCCCGGGAAGTGGAAGGAGGAAGGACAGGTTGCCACGGCCGTGATCTCCCACCTCCGCGCCCGGCCGAAGCTTTTCGGACAGGAGGTGATCCTGCTGCGGTCCGTCCGGCGGGAGGGGAAACTGGAGTCCCTGGAGGCGACTTTCGTGGATGCGGGCTCCTATTTCGGCTATTTCGACGAGGAAATGCCGGACGGCCTCAGCCGCCGGGAAATGCGGAAGGAAATCGCGCTCCGGTTGGCGGAGAAGCAGACGGAATTCACGAAGCTCTACACCGATTCCCGGGCGAGCCTGCGGAGCGCGATCGCGCAGGCCTGCGGAGGTTCCGAGCCGGAGGAAGAGAGGATCGGCAGAACCCGCGGTTTGCGCACGCCCGTGGAGGAATGGCGGAAGGACGGGCTCCGGGTCCGACTCCTGGCGGGGGAGAACCGCCTGCTGCGGGTGACGGTTTCCGCCGCGAACCGGCCGGGGGACGAGTGGATGGATCCCGAGCTTGCCGCGCTGCCGCCGCGGGAAAAGCTGGCGAAATTGGCTGCGGGCGTGGTCCGGGAGGAGGATGGCACCGTCCATCTGCCGGGGCTGCGCCCCATCCCCCAGGGCTACCGGCCTTACTGCGGGCTGAATACCCTGGCGATGGCGGCACGCCACTTCGGGCTGCATCTGGACGAGGATTGGCTCGCCGTGGCCAGCGGCTTCAAAAACACCGGCCGGGCCGACGGGGCGAATCTGGTGAAGCTCTACCATGCCGTGGCCGCGGAGGCGGGATTCGGCCTGGATCGCTCCACGAAACTCGACCTCCCTGCCGCCGCGCGGGCGCTGGAGTCGGGTTTTCCGGTCATCGTGTGGCGGCGCTATTCGGCCGAACGGAATGCGCTCCACAGCCGATTCATGAGGGAATTTTCAAGGGATGCCACCGCGACCTTGCCGGACCCGGCCTCTGCCGCCGAGCGGGCCACCTGGCCGGGCGAGGATGCGCCACTCCATGCCTCCGTGATCA
>CBFGVD010000460.1:0-3312 GCA_965651965.1 uncultured Verrucomicrobiaceae bacterium
ATCCGGCCCGGGCAGCCTGTATCGAGCAGTTATGCGGATTCGTGGTTCGTCGTCATGCCCGTGCCGGAAATGGCGAGCAGGTCGGAGCCCGCTCCCGTCTGCGTGCCGGGCGAGTCCAGCTCCCATCGGTAAACGGCCGCCGTCCCGAGGGCGGCATCGCTGGAAACACCCATCGGGGAGCTTTTGAGGGGGATGCTGGCGCGAAAAAGGGTCGGATTTGACCCATGGAACGCGTATGGCATTTCACATGAGTTTATTGAGGCTGATTCTTCCGCTGCTGCTCTTGGGCGGCCTGGCGGTTCTGGCACAGCGGGAGGCACCGGTGTCCGGCGGCCCCCGCCGCCTGGAGGTTCTGTTCTTCGGCGACGACGCCTATCACCACCCGCTCGAACGCTACCGGATCTTCAAGGAGGTCAGCGGAAAGCGCGGGATCAACCTCACCTATGAGAAGCGCATGGAGGCGCTGAACGAGGAGAATCTGGCGAAGTACGACGTCCTGCTCGTGTATGCGAACCATCAGGACATCACCCCCGGGCAAATGGCCGCGCTGGAGGACTTCGTGGAGGCGGGCGGCGGGTTCGTGCCGGTGCATTGCGGTTCGGCCTGTTTCAAGAAGACGGATGAATACGTCGATCTGGTGGGCGGGCAGATCGAAGGCCACGGGGAGGGGGTTTTCACCGCCCGCGTGGTGAAACCGGATCACCCGTCGATGAAGGGCTATACCCCCTTCGAGACCTGGGACGAAACCTACCGCCATCACCGGCTTTCGGAGGATATCACCGTGCTCCAGCGGAACGGGGAAGAGCCCTGGACCTGGATCCGCACCCAGGGGCGGGGCCGTGTCTTCTACACCGCCCACGGGCACGATGAACGCTGCTGGAAGCAGGAAGGTTTCCACGAACTGCTGGAAAGGGGCCTGCGCTGGGCCGCGGGGGAAAGGGTCGAACTGAGCGCCCTCCCGGAACTGGAATACAAGCAGCCCATGCTGCCCGGGCGCTACGAGACGAAACTGCCGGTGCCGAAGGTCCAGGAGCCGCTGCCGCCCGCGGAATCGCTGAAGCTGGCCCAGGTGCCCGCGGGCTTCGAGCTGTCCCTCTTCGCCGCGGAGCCGGACATCGAGCACCCCATCGCCATCACCTGGGACCACCGCGGGCGGCTCTGGGTGGTGGAGACCCTGGATTATCCGAACGGCCTCGTTTCCGGAGACCGCGGGAACGATCGCCTGAAAATCTGCGAGGATACCGATGGCGACGGCCGCGCGGACAAATTCACCGTCTTCGCCACCGGCTTGTCCCTCGCCACCTCCGCGGTGCACGCGGCGGGCGGCGTGATCGCCAGCGACGGCCCGCGCATGCTCTTCCTCAAGGATACGGACGGCGACGACAGGGCGGACGAACGGCGGGTGCTTTTCCAGGGTTTCAAGACGCACGACACGCACGCCGGCGTCTCCAATCTCCGCTACGGCTTCGACGGCTGGATCTACGGTACCGTGGGCTACGCGGGCTTCGAGGGCACTGTGGGCGGCGTGCCGCTGAAATTCGACACCGGCGTCTTCCGCTTCCTGCCGGACGGTTCGAAGCTCGAATTCCTCGGCAAGACCACGAACAACACCTGGGGGCTCGGGTTCACGGAAAATTCCGACGTGCTCGGCTCCACCGCGAACCGCCAGGCGAGCTGGCAACTGGTCGGGGACGGCGGGCCGGTGCGGCGTGCCGACCGCGGGACGAGGATCTTTCCCATCACGCTGGATATCCAGGGTTCCGACGGCTGGGACCCGCCGGTGGAGCTGCTGGGAGACGGCCGCATCCGCGCGAAAGCCCGGCACTACACCGCTGCCGCGGGGCACGGCATCTACACCGCCGGGCGCTTCCCGGAAGGCTGGCGGAACCGCGCGGCCTTCGTCTGCGAGCCCACCGGTCACCTCGTATCCACCGGTCGCCTGCGCACGGAGCATACGGATTTCACCGCCGATTTCGCGGGGGAAAATCTCTACGCCAGCGCGGATGCCTGGTCCGCCCCCGTGGCGGCGGAAACGGGGCCGGACGGCGCGGTGTGGATCGCGGATTGGTACAATATCATCGTGCAGCACAACCGCCCCGGCGCACCCTTCGAGCAAACGAAGGTCGAGCGAGGCCGCGGCGCGGCCTATCTGACGCCGCTGCGGGAAAAGCCCATGGGCCGCATCTACCGGGTATTCCCGCGCGGCACGCAGGATCACGGGCAGACCGCGCTGGACCCCGCCGATCCGGAGAGCCTGCTGGCGGGCTTGCGGCACCCCTCGCTGGTCGTGCGCCTGCACGCGCAGCGGCTGATCTCGGAGCATGGGGAGGAAGGGATGATTCCCGCGCTTAAGGAAGCGGCGGAGGGATCGCATGGCATCCACGCCTTGCAGGCGCTCGCGGGGCTCGGCTATTTCGGTGCCGATTCCACCGGGGGCGTGGCCTTCCTTTCGAAAATGCTCGGGCATCCCGCGCCGCTGCCACGCCGGGCCGCACTCTCGCTCTGGCCCGCGGAGCGGGAATGTCCCTTCGATCCGCTGCACGAGAGCGATCCCTTCGTGATCCGCGAATGGCTGCTGCTGGCCGCCCGCATGCCTGCCGGCGAAACGCCTGGCCGCAAGCTGCGCGACTGGCATCGCAACCGCCAGCACCTGCGCCGCGGGGAGGTGCTGGACCGCTGCTTCGCCGCCGCCGCGGCCCGGCATTCCACCGGCTTCCTCCTCGCTTCCCTGGAGACGCCGCCGGATCCCTCCGTGCTGAAGGAGCGCATCTATCCCGCGGCGATCCGGGCCTTCGCGGCGAACCGCTCCCCGCAGATCATGGCCCGGTTCGCGGAAGATGAATCCCCCCTGGCGGCAGCCCTCCGGGACGCGGTGAAGGACCGCCAGACGGAAAAGAAGCACAGCCCGCCCGCGGAACGCCTCGCCCGCGGCGAGGCCGTTTACGAACGCACCTGCGCAGCCTGCCACCAGCGGGATGGCAGCGGCGTGGAGGGCGCTTTTCCGCCGCTCGATGGGAATGCCCGCGTGGCGGGAGCTCCGGAGAATTTGATCAAGATCGTCCTCCACGGCATGAGCGGGCCGGTGGAAGTGCCGGGGAAGCCCGCCGTGAACTCCCTGATGCCCCCGGTCGCGGGCCTCGGCGACGCGGAGATCGCGGACGTCCTCACCTTTGTCCGGCACGCGTGGTCGAACGACGCCTCTCCCGTGGCTCCGGAAAATGCAGCCGCCGTCCGCAGCGCCGCGAAGGACCGGGTCCGGCCCTGGACCGCCGCGGAGCTGCGTCAGCTGGAGGGCGGTACGCAGTGAGCGCG
>CBFGVD010000461.1:0-3308 GCA_965651965.1 uncultured Verrucomicrobiaceae bacterium
CCACATCCACCGCCAGCGTGTATGCGCCGGGTTGGGCATAGCCCAGTGTCCACTCCCCCTGGCCGCCTGTCCCCGCCCCGGTATCAGCGTCGGTTGGACACCACCAGACCACGTTGCCTGCGCCCCCATCTATGCGTAGGCGCAGGCCATCCGCCAGGTCGCCAACCTGGAGGCTCACCACCACCGCCAGCGGGCTCAAATATTGGGTTCTGAAAAAGGGCGAGGGCACCGTGTCCCCGAAGGCCACGGATACCGTTACGGTCCACTATCACGGTACCCTCCTGAACGGCACGGTGTTCGATAGCTCCGTGGAGCGCGGCCAACCTACCAGCTTTCCGCTGAACCAGGTGATCGCCGGCTGGACCGAGGGTCTCCAGCTCATGAAGCAGGGGGACAAGTTCAAATTCGAGATCCCTGCGAATCTGGCCTACGGCGAGCGCAGCCCGAGCCCCACGATCCCGCCGAACAGCACGCTCGTCTTCGAGGTCGAGCTGCTGAAGGTGAACTGATCCGGTCCCGGGTGCCGTCCCGGGATGCTCAGGCAAACCACTTCACGCCCGCGGCGAAGATCGGCTGGCGCTTCCCGCCGGGGATGTTTTTCCCCACCAGGGTGCCGCTGCGCTCGGTGTGGGCCATCTTGCCGAAGACCCTGCCGCAGGGGCTGGTGATGCCTTCGATGGCGAAGAGCGAGCCGTTCGGGTTCGTGTCGATCTCCATCGAGAAGACACCCTCCGTATCGACATACTGGGTGGCGATCTGGCCCTTCGCGGCCAGATCCGCGATCACCGCGGGGCTGGCCAGGAATTTTCCCTCGCCGTGGGAGACGGGCACGCTGTGCAGGTCGCCCACTTCCATCCCCGCCATCCAGGGGGACAGCGTGCTCGCGATCCGCGTGGTGACGTAGCAGGAGACGTGGCGGCCGATGTCGTTGAAGGTGAGCGTGGGCGCCTCCGCATGCGGGTCGCGGATCTCGCCGTAGGGCACCAGGCCGGTTTTGATCAGCGCCTGGAAGCCGTTGCAGATGCCGAGGATCAGGCCGTCCCGGTTCTTGAGCAGGTCCATGATCGCATCCGCCACGCGCGGGTTGCGGATGACGGTTGCGATGAATTTCGCCGAACCGTCCGGCTCGTCGCCCGCGCTGAATCCGCCGGGGAACATGAGAATCTGGGATTCGCGGATCTTCGCGGCGAAGGCCGCCAGGGATTCCTCGATATGGGCCGGGGAGAGATTGCGGAAGACCTGGATCTCCGCCGCCGCCCCGGCCTCGTTGAAGGCCTTCGCGGAATCGTACTCGCTGTTGGTTCCCGGGAAGGCGGGGATCAGCACTTTCGGCTTCGCGTGCTTCACCGCGGCACCCCGGTGCGCGGGCGCGGAAAAGGAAGCCGCGAGGGAAAGGTGCGGCATATCGGCCACGGCGGAGTCTTCCTTGGTCGGATAGACCGGCTCCAGCGTGCCGAGCCAGGCAGCCTGCAGATCCTCGATCGCGTGGCTTTCATCGGGGAAGCTGATGCGGGGCTCCGCCACCGTCTCGCCGAGCACCCGGGCCAGGAGAGATTCCGGCAGTTCCGCATCGTGCTCGATCAGGAAGCAGAAGTAGCGCTCCGCGTAGGCCCCGAGGTCGGCCGTGATATTCGCGCCGATGCGGTTGCCGAAAGCGCAGACGGCAACGCCGTGCATCAGGCCGCCGGAACCGAGCGCCTTCATCGAGAGGATCTTGCCCTCCGCATTGAGCGCGTGCAGTTCCTCCGCGATCCGCCGCAGAGCCGCATAGTCCGGGAGCTGGTCGTCATCCCTGGGCACCTTCACCAGCGAGAGCGTGCTCCCGGCTTTCTTGAACTCCGGGGAGAGGGCGAGGTTGGCCTTGCCCGGCGCGAGCGCGAAGGAGACCAGCGTGGGCGGCACGTCCAGATCGTTGAAAGAGCCGGACATCGAGTCCTTCCCGCCGATCGCCGCCAGGCGCAGCCCGTGCTGGGCGTGGAAGGCACCGAGCAGCGCCGCGAAGGGCAGACCCCAGCGCGCGGGATCGCCGCCGAGCTTCGGGAAATACTCCTGCAAGGTCAGGCGGATGTCGGAGAGCCGCGCACCTGCCGCCACCGCCTTGCAGACGGATTCCGTGACCGCGTATGCCGCGCCGTGGAAGGGGCTCCACGAGGAGAGGCGGGGATTGAAGCCCCAGCTCATGTAGGTGCAGGTATCCGTATCTCCCTCCAGCAGCGGCAACTTCGCCGCCATGGCATCCGGCGGCGTGAGCTGGTGCCTGCCGCCGAAGGGCCACAGGACGGTACCGGCACCCACGGAGGAGTCGAAGCGTTCGCCGAGGCCCTTTTGCGAGCAGTGGTTCAGGTCCGCAAGCAGATTGGTTGCGGACCGGGGGGTGTCGAAGGCGGATTGGAAGAGCCCCTCCGGGGATTTCACATGGACCTTCGCCGTCTGTTGGACGCCGTTGGTATCGAGGAAAGCCCGGCTCAGGTCGACGATCGTTTTGCCGCGCCAGCTCATCCGCAGGCGGCCGCTGTCCGTCACCTCGGCCACCTTCACGCACTCCAGGTTTTCCTTGTCGGACTCGGCGATGAAATAGGCCACATCCGCGGGATCGATGCAGACCGCCATCCGCTCCTGGGATTCGGAAATGGCCAGCTCCGTGCCGTCCAGACCCTCGTATTTCTTCGGCACCGCATCGAGGTCGATCTCCAGGGAAGGCGCGATCTCGCCGATGGCCACGGACACGCCGCCCGCCCCGAAGTCGTTGCAGATCTTGATTTTGCGGGTCAGTTCCGGGTTGCGGAAAAGGCGCTGGATCTTCCGCTCGGTGGGCGCGTCGCCCTTCTGCACCTCCGCGGAGTTTTCTAGGGCCGTATCCGTGTGTTCCTTCGAGGAACCGGTGGCCCCGCCCACGCCGTCGCGGCCGGTGCGCCCGCCGATGAGCAGGATCACGTCCCCCGGCGCGGGGCTGCCGCGGAAAACCTGGGAACGCGGGGCCGCGGCGACGACCGCGCCGATTTCCATGCGCTTCGCCACGTAGCCGGGGTGATAGACTTCCGCGACCTGCCCCGTCGCCAGACCGATTTGGTTGCCGTACGAGGAATAGCCGTGGGCGGCGATCTGGCAGATCTTCTTCTGCGGCAGCTTGCCCGGCAGGGTCTCGGAGAAAGGTGCCAGCGGATCGCCCGCGCCGGTCACGCGCATGGCCTGGTACACGTAGGAGCGCCCGGAAAGCGGGTCGCGGATGCAGCCGCCCAGGTAGGTGGCCGCGCCGCCGAAGGGCTCGATCTCCGTCGGGTGGTTGTGCGTCTCGTTCTTGAACATCA
>CBFGVD010000462.1:0-3300 GCA_965651965.1 uncultured Verrucomicrobiaceae bacterium
GCAGATGATGGCCACCATGACCCAGAAAGGGCCCGACTCCACCAGCATCCCGACGTTGAGCATGCCCGCATATTTCGCGGAGCTGTAGGCCGCCTGCGTGCGGAGCTCAAATAGCAGGGCCATGACCGCGAAGAGCTGGATCCCGAGGAAGGGGTAAACGAAGCTGCCCCGCCGCATGTTCTGGCGGAGCTCCTTCACCAGCATCGCGCCGAAACGGTCCGGCAGATCGTCTTTCACGGCTTCCACGGCTGCCATCATCGCGGAACCACCATGCCGCGCAAGCCGGAAGCGGCGGCGAAGGCCCGGTGAAAATCCCGTGAAGGCTCAAGCCAGCAGCTCCTTCACCACGTGCCCGTGCACGTCCGTGAGGCGGAAACGGCGGCCCTGGTGCACATGGGTCAGCGCCGTGTGGTCGATACCCATGAGATGCAAAATGGTGGCCTGGAGGTCGTGGACGTGGACGGCCCCGGAGGTGTACACGTGCTTGTCCGCGTGAATGGGGTTCCCGTCCGCATCGGCGATGTTGTAGCCGTAGGCATCCGTGTGGCCGTGGGAAATGCCGGGCTTGATCCCGCCGCCCGCCATCCAGAGGGTGAAACAACGGGGATGATGGTCCCGGCCGTAGTTGTCCTTCGTCAACTTGCCCTGGGAGTAGGAGGTGCGGCCGAATTCGCCGCCCCAGACGACCAGCGTGTCCTCAAGCAGGCCGCGCTGCTCCAGATCCCGCACCAGGGCCGCGGAAGCCTGGTCCGTCTCCATGCATTGCCCGCGGATCGCGGCCGGCAGGTTGTCGTGCTGGTCCCAGCCCTGGTGGTAGAGCTGGATGAAGCGGACGCCGCGCTCCGCGAGGCGGCGGGCGAGCAGGCAATTCGCCGCGAAGGTGCCCGGCTTCCGGCTATCCTCCCCGTAGAGCCGGTAAACGGACTCCGGCTCGCCGGAAAGATCGGTCACGTCCGGGACGCTGGCCTGCATGCGGTAGGCCATCTCGTACTGTGCGATGCGGGACTCGATCTCCGGGTCGAGCTCGCTCTCGAATTGCAGGCGGTTCAGCGCGGAGAGCTTGTCGAGCATCGCCCGCCGGCCGGAGCGGCAGACACCGTCGGGATTCGAGAGATAAAGCACGGGATCTTTCCCGGAGCGGAATTGCACTCCCTGGTATTTGGAATCGAGAAAGCCGTTTCCCCACAGGCGCGCGTACAAGGGCTGGTCCCCCTGCCCTGCCGAAACGAGCACGATGAAGCCGGGAAGATTGGCATTATCCGAGCCCAGGCCGTAGGAAAGCCAGGAGCCGATCGAAGGACGCCCGGCGATCTGGGAGCCGGTCTGGAAAAAGGTGATCGCGGGATCATGGTTGATCGCATCCGTGAACATCGATTTCACGAAGCAGAGCTTGTCCGCGATGGCCGCGGTGTGGGGCAAAAGCTCGGACACCCAGGCACCGGATTCCCCGTGCCGGGCGAATTTGAAATGGCTGCCCGCCAGCGGGATGGACGCCTGCTGCGCGGACATGCCGGTGAGACGCTGGCCGCCGCGCACGTGATCCGGCAGCGGCTCGCCGTTCTTTTCCACCAGCAGGGGCTTGTAATCGAAGAGATCCTGCTGCGCGGGCCCGCCGGATTGGAAGAGGTAGATGATCCGCTTCGCCCGGGGGGCGAAACCCGGAAGCGAAGCCGCGGAGGCCGATGGGCCGAAAAGCGAGGCCAGCGCGGCGGAACCGATGCCCGCGGCACCCGTCTTGAAGAAATGGCGGCGCGTGAGCCCCGCTAGCGAATCGAAAGTCGGAGTCATCGGTTCCAGACGGAGGCGTCGAGGTTGAGGATGGCCTGGCATGCCACCGTCAGCGCGGCGGCTTCCGCCGGATCGAGATCACGGGCGGCGGGGCTTTCGCCCGGGAGCAGGAGTTTCTTCGCCGCCTCCGGGTCGGTCTTGAAGATCGCGAGTTGTTCCGCGTGCAGCTCCCGGAGCAACGCCAGCTCGCGCTCCGTGGCCGGACGCGATGTGCAGGCGAGGAAGGCCTCGGAAAGGCGTTGCTGCGCAGGCAAGGGGTAAACCTTCGCGGCAAGCGCACGCGCCGCTTCCACGAACTGGACGTCGTTCAGCAGCACCAGCGCCTGGAGCGGCGTATTCGTCTGCGGGCGGCGGATCGTGCAGACTTCGCGAGTGGGGCTGTCGAAGGCGAGCATGTTCGGCAGCGGGGCGGTGCGCTTCCACACGGAGTAGAGCGAGCGGCGGTAGAGGTCATCCCCCCGCGAGGGCCGGTAGGGCGGAGACATGGAATTCGATTCCCGCCAAAGGTCGCCGCCCGGCTGGTAGGGAGACACCGGCGGCCCGCCGTCCCTCTGTCGCAGGAGGCCGGAAGAACAGAGCGCCAGATCCCGGATTTGTTCCGCGGACAGCCGCCGCGCAGGCCCGCGCGCCAGCAGGCGGTTGAGGGGGTCGCGTTGCGCCAGATCGGGGCGCGCCTTGCTATCCTGCCCGTAGGTGGCACTCAGGACGATGTTCCGGCACAAGCGCTTGAGATCCCAGCCATGGGAAATGAAATCCCGCGCGAGCCAATCGAGCAGTTCCGGATGGCTCGGCAGCGAGCCCTGCAGGCCGAAATTGTCCGAAGTCTCGACGATCCCGCTGCCGAAGAAATTCGCCCAGATCCGGTTCACGAAAACACGGGCTGTGAGAGGATGGCGGGGATCGGTAAGCCAGCGGGCGAGTCCGGCTCGGTCCCGCGGAGCATCCGCCGGAAAAGGAATGAGGATCTGCGAGAAGGTGTCGCGAGAGACCTCGTTGTCCTTTTCCCGCGGCGCGTCATAGGCCCCGCGTGCCAGGATGTGGGCGGGACGGGGTTCCGCCGTTTCCCGCATGACAGGGATCTCGAAAATCCCCTCTTCCACGGCGATGACGGCGGACCGCGCCTCGCGCAACGCCGCCAGCGCCCCACGGTATTCCGGATCGACCGCCGACAGCCACGCTTCCTTCAATGCAGGCCGGGATGCGCCGGGAGAAGCGAGCGCCTTCCCCCAAGCCGAGGGTTCGTGAAGTGCCGCCACTTCCAAGGGTGCCAAGGCGCGGTTGTAGATCCGCAATTCGTCCACTTCCCCGCCCCGGAAACCGCGGTCCCGGAAACGCTGGCCGATGGCAGCGGTGCCGTCGCCGTGACCGCGGGTCGCGATGGATTTCGAGACTTCGTCCGCGGTGACCTCAGCCTCAAGCGGGACACCGTCCAGATAGAGCCTCAACCCGGAAGCCCGGCTGGAACCATCATAAGTACAGGTGATGCGCGTCCACTGCCCGCGCGGGATCCGG
>CBFGVD010000463.1:0-3296 GCA_965651965.1 uncultured Verrucomicrobiaceae bacterium
AGAACGCGAGCTTCCCAAGCTTGAGGCGTGGGTTCGATTCCCATCACCCGTACCAATTCCCCCTCAACGGCTGACGTGGGAATTCCCCCGCTCGTGAAAGCGCCAAGGCAATTCCCGCGCCCGCGAGATCCCGATCCTTTCCCCTGCGGCGATCCCCGCATGCCCGC
Source organism: uncultured Verrucomicrobiaceae bacterium (assembly GCA_965651965.1). Classification (GTDB taxonomy): domain Bacteria; phylum Verrucomicrobiota; class Verrucomicrobiia; order Verrucomicrobiales; family Akkermansiaceae; genus Haloferula. The sequence continues at coordinate 168 of CBFGVD010000463.1, forward strand.
CGAGGAATATCCCAGTTCCCGGCCCGGGGAGAAAGGCCGCGCCATGATCCTCCCCGCCGATTCCGAGCGCCCGGGTCAGCTTCCCCGGCCCCGAACAAAGCCGCCGCGGGTCGTCCAGGCCGCGTCTTGCCGCCATCTCCCCTAGGCCCGAAACCGGCTCCAGGGCCCGTAGCAGGACGAAACCCGCCATATCCGGCCCCTTCGCGAGCACGTTGAAAAGCCAGTGCACCCCGTAGTTCAGGTACACGTAGGCCGTGCCCGCCGCGTGCATTTCCACGAAGCGCCGCGCCCCCGGACGGAAAAACGTGTGGCAGGCGGCATCCCCTTCCGCCGTGTAGGCTTCCGTTTCCACGATGCGGCCCGCGCAGCCGTGCCATGCGAAGACGCAACCCACCAGTTCCCGGGCGCAGGTCACCGGGTGCCGCTCGAAGAAGGACGCCGTGATCCGCTCCATGTCCTCACAGGCCCGTGGGCCGGTCGATGAAGAGGGTTTCGAGTCCGAAATCACGTCCCAGGCGGGCGGCCAGCGCCTTCACCCCGAAGGTCTCCGTGGCGTAGTGTCCGGCATATAACAGGTTCACTCCCAGTTCCTCCGCCAGCGGATAGCTCCAGTGCGGACCTTCTCCAGTAATGAATGTATCAAGTCCCGAAGTCGTGCAAATTGCAACTTCCGAGCCCGCCCCGCCAGTTATGATTCCTATCTTCCTTATGACTTCGGGACCGCCGGGGCAGAGGTGCACCGGGCCTCCCACCGCGGCGGACACCCGCGCCACCAGATCCTCGCGCGAAAGCTCCGCGCTCGCAGTCAGTCCCAGGCGGATTCCCTTCCAGTCCAGGAAAGCCCCGTCCGTATCGAGTCCGATTGCTTGTGCCAGCAGGGCGTTGTTTCCCAGTTCCGGGTGCACGTCCAGCGGCAGGTGGGCGGAATAAATCGCCAGCCCGCCGTCCATCGCGGCCTTGATCTTGCGGTAAAAAGCCCGCGTCAGCGGCTGCACCCCCTGCCAGAACATCCCGTGATGCACCACCAGCAGCTCCGCCCCGGCCGCCACCGCCGCCTCCACCACCGGCAGGGAAGCATCCACCGCGGCGGCCACTTTCGTCACCATCCCGCCGTTCTCGAGCTGCAGGCCGTTGACCGCCCCGGAATAATCCGGAATCTCCCCGACCCTCAGCTCCCCGTCCAAAAAAGCCGTGATCTCCTGCAAGCTCGCCATGCCGCAGCATGGAATGCCGGACGCCGCTTGTCATCCGGCATTCCCCGCAAAGCGGGAGAGATCCTCCGGCAGCCCGGAGCGCCACTCCAGCCGCCGGCCCTGCCACTCCGCCGCCAGCAGGCAGGCGTGCAGGGCGTGCCGCGGCAGGATCAGCCGGGCCACGGATGCATCCGAAAGCCCGCCGGAAATCTGCTCCAGATAGGGGCTCCCGTCCGTGCCGTAGATCTTGTCCCCCACCAGCGGATGCCCCGCGTGCTCCAGATGCACCCGGATCTGATGCATCCGCCCCGTTTCCGGGAAACAACGCAGCACCGAGAAATCCCCGAACACATTGGAAAAGCGCCGCCCGACCCGGAACACGGTCGCGCAGTCGCGCCCCGCCGGGTCCACCCCCTGCCGCAGCCAAACCGGTCCCCCTTTCCGCACGATGGAGGCCTCCACCCGCAGCTCCTCCCATTCCGGCACGCCATGGACCACCGCCAGATACTCCTTCTCCACCTTCCGATCCTGGAATTGCAGGGAAAAATGGCCCGCCGCCGCGGCATTCTTCGCCACCAGCACCAGGCCGCTCGTCTCCCGGTCCAGGCGGGTCAGGATGGAAAGCCGCGCCCCGTTCGCCCGTTCGTAGAGCAGCAGCTCCTCCAGCCCGCCCAGCAGCGTCGGCTCCGGCTTCCCGTTCGCAGGGTGCACCGCCAGCGGCGCAGGCTTGTCCACCACGATCCAGTCCTCCGACTCGTCGATCACCCGGAAATGGCACTCCGCCCGCACGGGAGGAAGTAGCGCGCGGCGGGCGGCGGATCGCGAGGGAAAAGACGCTGGCGGCGAGCGTTTTACCGGCGGTTTGCCCTTGCCACCTGCAAACGGCTGCCCGCTTACTTCCGCCCCATGTCCGCCGACGCGCAGCACACCCTTGCCTCCGCCGCCACCCTCGAAGGAACCTCGCTCCATACCGGGGCGAAGGTCACCCTGACCCTGAAACCCGCTCCCGCGGACCACGGCTTCAAGTTCCGCCGCGTCGATCTCCCGGACCAGCCTTTCATCGATGCCGATGCGGACAAGGTCCAGACCGTCGAGCGCGCCACCACCATCGCGGAGGGCTCCGTGAAGGTCCACACCGTCGAGCACGTCCTCTCCGCCCTCACCGGCATGGGCATCGACAACGCGATCATCGAAATGAACGCGAACGAGCCGCCGATCGGCGACGGCTCCGCCCGGCCCTTCGTGGAGCTGATCAAAAAGGCCGGCATCGCGAAGCAGGATGCCCTGCGCAAGGTCTGGGAAATCCGCGAGCCGATCCACCAGGAAAGCGGCGACGGCACCCTGATCACCATCGTGCCGAGCAAAACCTTCCGCGTCTCCGTGACGAACGTGGGACCCGAGGGCCGCTTCACCCAGTACTTCTCCGCCGAGATCACCCCGGAGACCTACGAGAAGGAGATCGCCCCGGCGCGCACCTTCGTTTACTACGAGGACGTGAAGCCCTTGCTCGACAAGGGCCTGATCAAGGGCGGCTCGCTGGAGAGCGCCATCGTGATCCGCGGCGAGCAGGTGATGACCAAGGAACCCCTGCGCTTCACCAATGAATTCGCCCGCCACAAGGCGCTGGATGTCATCGGCGACCTGATCCTGAGCGGCAAGCGCATCCTCGGCCACGTGATCGCCGTCAAGCCCGGCCACGGCCCGAACTCCAAGCTCGCCGCCACGCTCAAGCGCGAATACGCGCGCGTGCGCTCCCTGGCCGCGCCCTTCGCCCTGCCCACCGGCGAAACCGTGCTGGATATCAACGACGTCCTGAAAATCCTGCCCCACCGCTATCCTTTCCTGATGGTGGACCGGATCATCGACATGATCGGCGATTCCAAGTGCACCGGCGTGAAGAACGTCACCATCAACGAGCCCTACTTCATCGGCCATT
>CBFGVD010000464.1:0-3295 GCA_965651965.1 uncultured Verrucomicrobiaceae bacterium
TAGCCGAAAGCACCGCCTCCTCGTCCGCCTCCATCGCTTTTTCCAGCGATTCCTCGTCCGCCTCGCTCTCGCCCTCGAAGTGGTCTTCGCCGGAGCCGACCCCGCTTTTGAAATCGCCCTTGTTCGAATACACCGCGGACAGCACGGAAGCATTGCCATCCTCACCCGCGTAGAGCGCCACGGAATACGGGCGCGCGCCGAAAAGCCGGTAGGACTCGCCCGTGTAGGAGCGCCAGCTCGCGCTGTGCTTGGTCTTGGATTCCGGCCGCAGCCGCAGCGCCTGCGCGATTTCCTCCGCCTTCCGCGCCTCGAAGGGCGTGCCGGAGAAAAGCGGGTGACCCGCCATCTTGCTCAGCTTCGGCATCTCCGCGGAGAGCTGCTTCGCCTCCGCCTCGAAGGCCGTGCGCGCGTCCTCGGGGAGCATCCCGGGCGCAACATCGAAAAGCTTCCCGTCCGCCTCCCGTCGCAAAAGGTAGCGTTCGTCTTTCAGACCCTCGAAGCGCACCTTGATCGAGCCGCCCTGGCCGTCCAACAGGGTCCTCCATTCGCCGATCTTGGCATGGAGTTGTAGCGTCAGCGCCAGCGGAAGACAGAGCAAGAGGGGCTTCATAGGGGAGAGAAAACCGGGTTCGCCGGGAGAATTCAACCCCGGAAGCGATGCCGGAAACGTCTTCTGTCTGCCCTTTTCGCGGGCGGAAGCGCCGGCCTCCACCCGGAAACGTGCTCCGCGCGGGTCCCCTGGCATAAAAAAGGCCGCGGGGATCGAACCCGCGGCCTCGTGAAATCGTCCCGGCGGTTCTCAGAGTTCCTTCACCCAGATATTGGCGAAGTCGATCGCCGCGCCGTGGTGCTGGAGCGCGATCTTGCCCTTCGCCGGCACGCCGGGGAGTTGTGCGTTGTCGATCACCGTCTGGCCGTTGATGGCCACCGTCAGGCGGTCCCCCTTCATCGTGATCATCGTGCGGTTCCATTCGCCCACCGGGTTGTCGGCCTTGGTTTTCGGCGTCACGCCCGCGATCACTTCCGCCGGTTGGGATTGGTCCGTGCGGTAGCCATACACCTCGCCGGAGCCGCAGGGCCAGTTCCACAGGTTCACCTGGCTCTTCGAGCTGCCGCGCAGGTAGATCCCGCTGTCCAGCTCCTGCACCTCCACGCTTTCACCCGTCTCCTTGCCGTCCGCGCCGATGATCGGGCGCTTCATCACCGGTCCGGGAGCGGCCCAGCGCCAGTCGAAGACCACGGTCATGTCGCCGTATTCCTTCGAGTACCACAGGTCCTTGTCCTTGGCCTCGCTCTTCCCGTCGTATTTCAGGATGCCGTTGACCGGGCGCCAGTGGCCCTCGTCGCCCTTTTCCGCCTCCCAGCCGTCCAGCGTGCTGCCGTCGAAAATCTTGGTGAATCCGGCCTTCTTCGCGCCCTCTTCGTTCGCGACCGGCGGGAATTCGCAGATGCTCAGGCGGCGGAAGGCCACCCGGTCCCCGTGGCCGCAGAGGGCGATGTGCCCGGCGCGGCGCTTCACTCCCTCGTGTTTCGGGTGCTCCTTGGCCAGTTCGTCCAGGTTCGCATCCAGGATTTTCTCCCCGTTCACGATCACCTGCACGTTGTTGCCGTTCACGTAGATCCGCTCCTGATTCCACTCGCCCACCGGTTTCAGCGGGGCCTTCTCCGCCGCCGCCAGGGTGTAGAGCGAGCCGTGGAACTGATACGGCTTCAGATCCTTGTACTTCTCCGCCGTGTTATCCAGCACCTGCACCTCCATCCCGTGGTAGGCCGCATCCCCGGTACCCGGGTAGTGGATGCCGATGCCGTTGTTCCCCGCCGGCGGCAGCTTGAATTCGAAGTCGAAGGCGTAGTTGGCGTAAATGCGCTCCGTCGTGAGATTGCGGCCTTGCGGCGTGCAGACGATCGCGCCGTCCTCCACCACGTAGCCCTCGCCCTTCCAGCCGCTCAGATCGGTGCTGTTGAAGAGGGAGAGCTGCTGCAGCTTCGGCTCGGCCGCGGCCGCGGCGAGGGGGAGGAGGAAAAGCGGGATGAATTTCATGGTTTCAGGAATCGGATAGGGTGAATGAACCGCCAAGGTGCCCGGTGCGCCAAGGTTTTTGATTTCCGCCGGGGGTCCCCCGGCCTTGCGCTCAGAGGTCGATGGTTTTTCCCGTGCGGAAACTCTCGTCCGCCGCGGCCACGATACGCATGGAGGAAAGCGCATCCTCCATGTGATCGGTCAGGTCCGTGTCTTCCAGGATCGCCCGGAGGAAAAACTCCTGCTCGCGGTGGCACAGGCCGTCATGGTCCGGCTCGTCGTCCAGGCGGATGTTTTCGTCCGTCCTGGCGAAGGTCCCTTCCGGCGTGAGCTGGGCGTGGTGCAGCCGCAGCGATTGCGTCTGGGTATGCGCATCCACGTTCGAGCTCTGGCCCTCCGCCGCGGCCTTGTCCGCCACGATCGACACGCAGCCCTTCGGGCCCACCACGTCCTTCACGAAAAAGGCCACCTCGCTCATCATCGGGCCCCAGCCGGCCTCGTACCAGCCCACCGAGCCGTCCTCGAAGGTCACCTGCAGCGCGCCGTAGTTGATTTTGCCCTCGGGCAGTTCCTCGCTCAGGCGCGCCCCGATCCCGGAGACGCGCACCGGGCGGGAGCGGGTCATCTGGCACATCACGTCCACGTAGTGCACCCCGCAGTCCACCACCGGGGAGATGGAGGACATCAGCGCCTTGTGGGTCTTCCAGTTGTCGCCGTAGGATTGCTGGTTCAGGTTCATCCGCATCACCAGCGGTTTGCCCAGGGTCTGGGCCATTTCGATGAATTTGATCCAGCTCGGGTGATGGCGCAGGATGTAGCCGATCACCAGTTTCCTCCCGCTGGACTTCGCCTTCGCCACGATCCCTTCCGCCGCGGCCACGCTCTCGGCCAGCGGCTTTTCGATGAAGACGTGGCACCCGGCCTCGAAGGCGGCCTCCGCATAGGGGCCGTGGGTGTCCGGGTAGGTGGAAATGCTCACCGCATCCGGCTTGGTGGCCGCCAGCGCTTCGTGGAAATCCCCGAATTCCGCGTAGCCGCCGCCGAGCTCGGCATTCAGCTTCCCGCGGCTCTCCGCCGAGCGGGTGACGATCCCGCATATCTCGAAGCCGGGAATACGATGATAGGCAAGGGCGTGGGAGCGGCCCATGTGGCCGGCTCCGACGCATAAAACGCGGATGGGATTCTGCATGATCGGGGCGCTAAAACGATTGGAAGTGACGGATTATCTCAGATCCGCCGGACGGACAAGCGTCGAACGATACTTTCCGGGCTATT
>CBFGVD010000465.1:0-3290 GCA_965651965.1 uncultured Verrucomicrobiaceae bacterium
CGGGCGGGTCAGCAGCCGGTGCTTCCGTGCCTCCACGCAGACCTTGCCGCCGATGCGAAGGTCCGCGGGGAAACGGCCGCCGCCCTGCTGGCGGAGCTCGATGCCCGCGATGAAGCCGCATTGGCGGACCTCGTGAACCAAGGGCGACTCCGATTCCAGCTCCGCGAGCAGCTCCGCCATGCGCGCGATCTTCGGCCGGAGCTTCTCCAGCGTCTCCTCCCGCTCGAAGAGATCCAGGCTCGCCAGCGCGAGGGCGCAGCCGAGCGGATTCGCCGTGTAACTATGCCCGTAGTAAAATGTCCGCTCGTCCCCCCCGAGGAAGGCCTCGTACACCGCCGCGGTCGTCAAGGTGGCGGCCAGCGGCATGTAACCGCCGGTGATGCCCTTCGCCACGCAGAGAAAATCGGGAATCACCTCCTCGTGATGGCAGGCGAACATCCTCCCCGTGCGGCCGAAGCCGGTCATCACCTCGTCCAGGATCAGGTGCACGTCGTGCGCGTCGCACCATTGCCGCAGCTCGCGCAGCATCCCCGCCGGCCAGGGACGCATCTCGTTCACCCCCTGGATCAACGGCTCGATCACCACCGCGGCGCTGGCCTTCACCGCCTCCCGCGGCAAGTCCCTCAACGCCTCCATGCCGCCGACGAAAACGACCGGCACCCCGTGCTTGCGGAAGCGGTCGTGGAACAGGGAAACCCCGCCGAGCGAGGCCGCCCCCATGGTGTCCCCGTGATAGGCCTGGTCGAAGGCGATGAAGCCCGTGCGCTCCGGCTCGCCGGTGATCTGGCGGTACTGGATCGCCATCTTCATCGCGCATTCGATCGCCGTGGAGCCGTCGTCGGAGAAAAAGGCGCGTTCCAGCGTGCCCGGGGGGAAAAGCCCGCAGAGTCTTTCCGCCAGCTCGCTCGCCCGCGGGTTGGCGAAGCCGAGGTACGAGGTATGCGCCACCTCGCCCAACTGTTCCACCAGCGCGGCATTCAGGGCCGGGTGATTGTGGCCGTGGATGTTCGTCCAGATCGAGGAATTGCCGTCGAGATACTTCCGCCCCTCCGAATCCCACAGCCAGGCACCCTTCCCCCTCGCCAGCACCAGCGGCTCGCCCTGCTCCCACGCCGCCTGCGGGGTGAAGGGGTGCCAGCAGTGAGCCTTGTCGGCTTCGATCCAGCGTCGTGTGTCCTCGCGCATCGGCGGGATTCTCGGATGCTCCCGGGACGCTGGAAACCGCGAAAACCGGGAAATCTCCCATCCCTACGCGATCATGGAATACGCGGCGTGCGGATTTCGTGGCAACCTGCCCTCGTTCCCGCAAGGAACACCACCGACAAGAAGGATCTCCCTCTCCGCGGGCGATCGGCGGCTCCGGGGAAGGCGACCCCCGGTTTCGACCGGTCGCCCGCTCCTTTTTTGTCAGGTCTTGAAATCCCGTAGGCGGAAGGCCGTGTGGCCGATGAGGAAAAACGTGGCGTTCAACCCGAAGAGAAAGGCGTAGGACATCGCGATCTTCGGCCAGGAAACGGTGCTTTCCAGCAGATAGACCCAGTTGCTCATCCGCCAGGTGACGAAGTACTCCTCGTAGGGTTTGAAGAAGGGGAACTCCTGCAGCACCAGGTCCACGAAGAGGATGCTCAGCGCCATGATCGTGGCCGCGGCGGGCTTCATCTTGAAACAGGAGAACATGAAGGCGATCGAGGACAGCGTGATCATGCTGAGCCCGATCCCGAGCGCGGCCAGGGCGATGCGCGCGATGCCGGAACCCCAGTCCGGGAACACCGCGAAGACCTTCATCTTGTAATTCCACACGAAGAGCCCGCCCTCCCAGCCGAGCGCCGCCACGGACATGGCGTAACCCGTGATCCCCACGAAGAAGACGAAGCTCACCGTGTAGATCGCGATGGCGGCATATTTCAGCAGCAGGATACGCAGGCGCGAGACCGGGCGGGCCAGCACCAGGCGCAGGTTCCCGTCTTCCGCCTCCTTCGCCACGATGTCCCCCGCAACCAGCGCGAAATAGATCGACCCGAGCAGGAACATGCTGAAGCCCATGACCCAATAGGTCACCGTCAGGGAGCTGTAATAGTCGTCGAAGCCGAAGCCGTTCCGCTCGATCAGTTCCCGCATCGCGCGCCTGCTCTGCTCCAGCTTGAAGACCAGCAGGATGATCAATTCCATGACCAGGAAGACCGCGTAGCCGATGTAAGTGCGGCGGCGGCCGAAGAGCTTGCGGAGCTCTCCCCCGAGCTGGCGGAGAAAATTCATGGGGCGGCGAGGAATGGCAGGGGTTCGTCCTTCGCGGGCTTCGCCGTGATTTCCAGGTAGAGATCCTCCAGCGAGCGCCGTACCGGGGCGAAGGCGGAGACGCGGATGCCGCTGCCCACCAGCGCGGCCACGATGATCGCGGGATCGGCCTCCGGCGGCAGCGCGATCCGGCCGGGGGCGAGGACCTGCGCGCCGTTCAGCACCAGGAAATCCCGCGCCTCGTTCCACGGCTCCAGGGCCACCTCGTAAACGGGCGCCTCGTCCTTCAGGGAGGCGAGCGTGCCTTCGTACACCAGTTTCCCCTCCCGCAGGATGGTCACCCGGTCGCACATCTGCTCGACTTCCGCGAGCAGGTGGGAGTTGAAAAGCACCGTCATGCCGCGCTCCTCGCGGAGACCGAGGATGAAGTCCCGGAACCACTTGATCCCTTCCGGATCGAGCCCGTCGGTCGGCTCGTCCAGCAGCAGCACCTCCGGCTCCGGCAGCAGGGCCTGGGCGAGCGCCAGGCGCTGGCGCATGCCGTGCGAATAGCTGCCCACCTTCCGCTTGATATGCTTCGTCAAGCCCACGCGGGCGACGGTCTCGCGCGTCGCGCGTTCGTCGAAGCGACCGGAATATCCCGCCAGGATACGGAGGTTTTCCCAGCCGCTGAGGTATTCGTAGAAGGCCGGGCTCTCGAAAATCGCGCCGACCTGCCGGAGCGCCGCCGCATGGTCCCGCTGCACGGAGAACCCGCCGATTTTCGCCTCGCCGCGGTCCGGTTCCACCATTCCGAGGATGATCCCCAGCGTGGTGCTCTTCCCCGCCCCGTTGTGGCCGAGCAGGCCGTGGATCTCCCCGCGCTCCACCTTGAAGGACACTCCCTCCAGGGCCGGCTTGCCGCCGAAGGATTTACAGAGGCCGGTGACTTGGAGCATTTCGGGGGGCTTAACGGTTCACGCCGAACTGGACTTTGCTGGAGGCGGAAAGATCGGCATAGAGGAAATTCACGCCGCTCTCCCCGGGATGCCAGGCCTCCTTGTCCATCACCAGGG
>CBFGVD010000466.1:0-3268 GCA_965651965.1 uncultured Verrucomicrobiaceae bacterium
AACTGGTCATTGCGGACCGCGGGGACTGGATCCTCGATTCCTGGGTGCTGGTCCGTGCGGGGAGCATGACCACGAAGCGACCGCTCCTGCTGGCCAAGGTGCCGGATGCCGCCCTGTCCCAGACCGGGGCGATAAACGGCTACACCGTCACGGTGAGCAATCCGGGCGGAAGCGCGGCCACCCTGACGAAACTGGTGGACTATCTGCCGCAGGGTTTCAGCTACAGGAGCGGGACCACGGGGGGCTTTACCACCGCCAATCCCGCGATTTCCACATCCCCGGGGGGCAGGTCCGTCCTGACCTGGACCGGGTCGTGGAGCGTCCCGGCGAACGGATCCATCTCGCTCAATTTCGATGTGAACGTCGCTTCCTCGCCGGGTTTGTACACGAACAGCGTGGACGGGGACGGAAGTGTCCCGGTGATCCCGAGCGGAGAGGTGGCCCCGGTGACGGTGCGCCTGCCGGTCGACATCGGGGTCACGGGGCCCACGGGACAGGATCTGGTGGATGACGGCGGCACGGTGGATTTGGGCGAATGGCTCCCGGGAAGCGTCCGGCAGCCTGTGACCTTCACGATCCGCAATGACGGGCTGAACAATCTGACGGGACTCGCGGTGAGCATCACCGGCAGCCATCCGTCCGATTTCGCGGTGGATACGGCCGGGATGGCCACTTCGTTAACGTCCGGGGGAACCACCACGTTCAAGGTTTCCTTCAAGCCCTCCACGACCGGCTGGAGGACCGCTGAACTGAGGATCGACAGCAACGACCCCAATGAAAACCCCTTCGACATCGATGTGGGCGGGGTGGGTAGTTCGGAGCTTGCGCTCCGCGGCTCCAACTACCTCAAGGCGTCCAACACGGGTTCCCAGGACCATTTCGGGATGGAAGTGGCGATGTCGGGTACCTTGATGGCGGCAGGGGCGCCGGAGGAGGATAGCAACGCGACGGGAGTCGATGCCCCTCTGACGGGCGGCAGCGGCACCCAGTCCGACAATTCGGCCGCCAGCGCGGGTGCCGTTTACACCTATCACCGCGACCCGCAGACGGATCAGGTGTCCCCGGGGGCCTACATCAAGGCCAGCAACACCGGCGCGGGCGACTATTTCGGCTATAGCCTCGATATCCACGGCGATACCATGGTGATCGGAGCCCCCCGTGAGGACAGCAATGCGACGGGGGTGAATGCAGCCCTCACCGGCGGCTCCGGAACTCAGGAGGACGATTCCGCCGTCGATTCCGGGGCGGCTTATGTTTTTGTCCGCGACCCGCAGACGGGGATCTGGAGCCAACAGGCCTACCTGAAGGCGTCCAACACCGGTGCGGGAGACTGGTTCGGAATCTCCGTCTCGGTCCACGGGGACACGATCCTCGTCGGAGCGATTTATGAAGACAGTGTCGCCACCGGCGTCAATGGCGACCAATCCGACAATTCTTCCGCCTCGGCGGGAGCCACCTATGTTTTCACCAGGAGCGGCGGCACCTGGAGCCAGCAGGCCTATCTGAAGCGCGGGCCGGGCGTGGCGAGCCTGGGCGTCGGGTATGCCGTGGCTTGCGAGGGGGATACCGCGGTGGTCGGCGGGTTGCGCCGGGCCGGGGTTTACGTGCGGAGCGGCAGCACCTGGACTTACCAGGCGACCTTGGAAGCTTCCAACCACACGGACAGCGACAGTTTCGGTTACGACCTGGATCTCTCGGGGGATACGATCGTGGTTTCGGCGACGCACGAGGATAGCAATGCCAACACGGTGAACGGGAACGAGTCCGACAACTCGCTCCAGGATTCCGGAGCCGCTTATATCTTCCAGCGCACTGCCGGCGTCTGGACCCAGCAGGCCTATCTCAAGGCCGATAATCCGGGACAACTGGACTATTTCGGCCACCGGGTGGCCATCAGCGGGGATATGGTGGTGGTGGCGGCGATCTCGGAAGATAGCGACGCGACCGGGTTCAACGGCGACGGAACCAACGACAACGCCGGGGCAACGGGCGCCGCCTATGTTTTCATCCGGCGGGGCACAAGCTGGACGCAGGAGGGCTACGCGAAGGGCTTCAACAATACCCCGGGCTCCGTCATGCACGGGGTGACCGCGGAGGACCATCGCATCTTCTTCGGGCTTTGGGGGGAACGCTCGTCGAGCACCGGCGTGGATGGGAATCCATGGGACACTTCCTCTTCCGGATCCGGAGCAGCTTACATCTACAAGCTCCAATACTGACGGCTCCGGCAGGCCGGGCGGAAGGACAGTCTTCCCGCGGGGAGAGGACGGGATTCGTCTTTGCCTTCCCGGAGGCTTTGTGAATCCTGCGGGCATGCTCAAAGCCCTTGCCACCGCTTGTCTTGCCGCCGGCCTGTCCCTTCCCGTCTCCGCGCAGGAGAAGGAGGAGAAGCGGCTTTACGAACTGCGGACCTACCATGCGGAGCCGGGCAAGCTGGAGGCGCTTCAGAAGCGCTTCCGGGATCACACTTGCAAGCTCTTCGAGAAGCACGGGATGGCGAACATCGCCTATTTCTTACCGGTGGAGAACGAGGACAACGTGCTCGTTTACCTCCTCTCCTACCCGGACAAGGCGGCGCGGGATGCCGCGTGGAAGGGCTTCCTGGCCGATCCGGAGTGGAAGAAGGCCGCGGGTGCTTCCGAGGTGGACGGCAAGCTGGTGAGGAAGATCGACGAGCTTTTCCTGAGCCCGACGGATTTCTCCGGGGTCTTCGGCAACGGCAAGCCCGGCGGCCCGGACCGGCTGTTCGAGATGCGCACCTACACCACCGTGCCGGGCAAGCTGCCGAATCTCCACGAGCGTTTCCGGGAACATACCATGGAGCTTTTCAGGAAGCACGGCATGACCAACCTCGGCTACTACAAGCTGAACGAAGGCCAGCCGGGAGCGGAAAACACGCTGCTTTACTTCCTGGCGCACAAGGACCGGGCGGCGGCGGAGAAGTCCTGGACGGGCTTCCGGGCCGATCCCGTGTGGGTGGCGGCGAAAAAGGCCTCCGAAGACGCGGCCGGCGGCTCCCTGACCGTGCCGGACGGGGTGAAGTCCGTGTTCCTGAAGCCGGTGGATTTCTCGCCGGTGAAGTGAATCGGGAGAAGAACACACGGGCACTGGGCCCGGATCGGGCGACGCTCGCCCGGTCATGCACCGCCTGAAAGCTTTTCATTTTGCGAGGCGGCCGGGCGAGGGCATGATACGGGCGATGGTAGGATCGGTGGACAAGCTGGGGCGGGGGATGAGGGATCTGCGGATCTCGCTGACGGACCGCTGT
>CBFGVD010000467.1:0-3268 GCA_965651965.1 uncultured Verrucomicrobiaceae bacterium
ATCGCCTGCGCCACCTCCGTTCCCCGGCCGCTGCCGAGCCCTTCCACCAGTTCCTCGAAGCGCGGTTCGATCCGCACCATCGGCAGCGGCAGGCCGATCACGCCCGTGGAGCAGACGCCGATCTCCGCCCGTTTCAGGCCCAGCGGCTTCGCCACGCCGTTGCACATCAGCTTGGCGTCATGGATGCCCTGCACGCCCGTGCAGGCGTTGGCATTCCCGCTATTCGCCACGATGGCGCGCAGGTCGCCCTTCCGCAGGTGCGCCTGGGAGAGTTTCACCGGCGCGGCCTTCACCCGGTTGATCGTGAAGGTGCCCGCGGAAGTGCAGGGGCTCTCGGAATAGATCAGGGCCAGGTCGAGGCGCTGGACCGCGGGATTCTTGATCCCGCAGGAGATGGCGGAGCATTGGAAACCGCGGGGCGCGCCGACGCCGCCTTTGATCCGGGTGACGGGGAAATCCATGGCAAGGCTTTTCGCAAGGGTGGGAGGGCGATGCTGGACGATTCTCAAGCCGTTTGCAACCCGGCGGTCTCGGGGAGCCCGAAGATGAGGTTGAATGACTGCACGGCCTGCGAACCGGCCCCTTTGCCCAGGTTGTCTTCCGCGCTCGTGAGAATCACCCTGCCGGTGCGCGGGTCGTGGTTCCAGCCGATGTCGATGAAGTTCGTCCGGGTGACATTCTTGGTATCCGCGCAGCCGCCTTTTCCCAGCAGCCGCACGAAGGCCGCGCCGGCATAGGCGGCTTCCAGCGCCGCGCCGATGGCGTCGGGATCGGTGCCTTCCCGCAGCTTCGCCGTCACGGTGCTGGCGATCCCCGCATTCACCGGTACCAGATGCGGAATGAAGGTGATTACGACTTCCTCCCCCGCCGCCAGGGACAGCTCCTGCTCGATCTCCGAGAGGTGGCGGTGCTTCGGGATGCCGTAGGCGCGCAGGCTCTCGTTGCACTCCACGAAGAGCAGGGAAAGGTCCGCCTTCCGGCCAGCGCCGCTTACCCCGCTCATCGAATTGGCCACGATGGTCGCGGGATCGATCAGCCCGGCCTTCAGCAGCGGGATCAGCGGCAGCAGGATGCTGGTGGGGTAGCAGCCGGGGGAAGCGACCAGGCGGGCGGATTGGATCGTTTCCGCGCGCACCTCCGGCAGGCCGTACACCGCCTCCGCCAGCAGCGCCGGGGCCGGGTGGGCGTGGCCGTAGAATTCTTCGTAAACCGCCGCGTCATTCAGGCGGAAATCCGCGCTCAGGTCGATGACCTTCAGCCCCCGCTCCAGCAGGGCCGCGGCGATCTCCGCCGCCACGCCGTGCGGCAGGGCCAGGAAAGCCGCCTGCGCCCCGGTGGCCGCGATCGCATCCGGATCGGGTTCGATGAAAGGAAGCCCGGTCCCCGGCAGCTTGCGGAACCGCGGGAAAACGGCGTCCAGAGGTTTCCCTGCTTCCTGGCGGGAGGTGGCCGCCACGAGTTCCACCCCGGGGTGGGCCAGCAGCAGCCGCAGCAGCTCCTGCCCGGTATATCCGCTGGCTCCAACGATCGCCGTTTTGATCCGTTCCATCGCGGGCGGAAAATGCACGATTTTCAGGGCTTGCCAACCGGGATTTGCCCTGATTGTCTGCCCGCCCGTCGCCGACGAGGTAAACGGGCTGTAGCGCAGTCTGGTAGCGCACCTGCATGGGGTGTAGGGGGTCGTGGGTTCGAATCCCGCCAGCCCGACCACTCGTTCGCCGAACGAGTGGTCGTCATCCGGGTCGAGAGCAAGATGCTTTCCCCGGCAAATGCGATATCCCGCGTGCGCCACCCGGCGCAGGCCGCCGCGGGGTCGAAGCCCGCACGGGCGGTTTCGCGGCGCCTTGACGGGAGGATGCTCTTCCAACGGTCGCCCTATCGCGAGGATCCGAACAAGAAAAACATTTTTTATGGAAATAAGAGATCCTTGGGTGCGTTCTCAAGGGCATGTCGATGTTTGGAACTTACCGCCCCCGGTACGGGGGCGCGGCCGCAGGCTTGATGGCCGCGGTCTTGGCCGTGCTGCCGCTCCGGGCTCAGGAAACCCGGGAAATCCCCATGGGCGGGAATGCCTATGTGACCGAGGAAGGGAAGGGGGCGGAGGAACGGCGCGGCCGCCGCGGCGGACCGCTGCGTGTGGGTGATCCGGAGACGGTGCAATCGGTTTTCTTCCGGGTGGATCGCCCGGTGGATCTCGAGCTGGCCTTGAAAGGGAAAGCCTCCGGGAACGAATCCCGGATCCGCGCCACGGTGGGGGGAAAGAGCTTCGAGGCGACGTTGAAGGAAGGCGGAGCCGCGGAAGTGCCGCTCGGGCGCGTCTCCGTGCCGGAAGCGGGCTACGTGCGCATGGATCTCCAGAGTATCCGCAAAGCCGGAGCCGCGGATGTGGACGCGATCCTGGCGACGCCGCTCGGCAAGGATGCCGGGAAGGTGGAGTTCAATTACGTGGAGGACAACGAGGACAACCGCTTCTACTGGGGCCGCCGCGGTCCATCGGTTCATCTGAATTATCCCCTGCCGGAGGGCCGGCCCTTCGAGTGGTTCTACAACGAGATCACCGTGCCGGAAGGTAGCGACCCGATCGGTTCCTACTTCATGTCCAACGGCTTCGGGGAAGGGTATTTCGGCATCCAGGTGAACGGCGAAAGCGAGCGCCGGGTGCTTTTTTCCGTGTGGAGCCCGTTTTCCACGGACAATCCGCGGGAGATCCCGGAGGATCAAAGGATCGTCCTCTTGAAGAAGGGCGAAGGCGTCCACGGCGGGGAATTCGGCGGGGAGGGCTCGGGCGGCCAAAGCTACTGGCGCTACCCCTGGAAAGCGGGCACGACCTACCGCTTCCTGAACCGCGTGAAGCCGGACGGGAAAGGTTCCACCGTTTATTCCGCCTGGTTCTACCTACCGGAGAAGAAAGAATGGAAGCTCATCGCGAGCTTCAAGCGCCCGAAAACGGATACCCACCTCCAGCGCCCCCATTCCTTCCTGGAGAATTTCGCGGATCGCCAGGGCTACCTCGGCCGCGGCGCGCTCTACGGGAACCAGTGGGCCTGCGACGTGATGGGTCGGTGGCACGAGATCACCGAAGCGGGCTTCAGCGGCGATGACATCGCCCGCCGCGGCTACCGCCTGGACTACGCGGGCGGGGTGAAGGGGGAGGAGTTCTTCATGAAGAACGGCGGCTTCTTCGCGGAGCCGGTGAAGATCGGCAGCCGTTTCACCCGCGAGTCCACGGCAGACCAGACGCCGGCCATGGATGTCAACAAGCTGGACG
>CBFGVD010000468.1:0-3260 GCA_965651965.1 uncultured Verrucomicrobiaceae bacterium
GCAGGCCGTCCTCGGATTGCCACGCGCGCACCAGCAGGTCGCTCTCCCGAGCCGCGGCGGGCACCAGGAGCAAGGCGGCGAGCAGGGCGGGCAGGCGCACGAGCCCACTGTGCAGGAAGGGACTCGGCCTTGTCGAGGGGCCGCCGGTTCAGCAGCCGCTCAGATCTCGATATCCCCCTCGAACACGAAATCCGCCGGGCCGGTGAGGGTGACATTCGAGAAACCTAGTTCGCCGGTCTTCTCGAAGCCGATTTCCAGGGTGTCGCCGCCCTTTACGTCCACCTTGATGGGGGAGGGTGCTCCGTCGAGGATGTGGTGCATCAAAGCGCAGGCCACCATGCCGGTGCCGCAGGCCAGGGTCTCATCCTCCACTCCCCGTTCATAGGTGCGGATGGCGATGTGGCCCGGAGCCAGCACCGTGGCGAAGTTCGCGTTCGTGCCGGCCGGGGCGAAGGCCTGGTGATAGCGGATCGCCGCGCCGTGCCGCACGACTTCCGTGCCCGGCAAATCCGCCACGAAGGCGACGACGTGAGGCACGCCGGTATTGATGAAATGCAGCTTCGCGTTCAGATCCTCGATCTCCACGCCGGTGTCGATCTTCAGGTCCTTCGGCTCGGACATGGCGATGCGGATGTTATCGTCCACCAGTTCCGCCGCCAGGGTTCCGGCGATGGTCTCGAAGGTGACGCGTTCGGGCGCGCCCTCCATCAAGGCGGAGGTGAAACGGCCGAAGCAGCGCGCGCCGTTGCCGCACATTTCCGCCTCGCCGCCGTCGGCGTTGTAATAGCGGAACTTGAAGTCAGCGCCGTTCTCCGCCGGTTCCACGGCCAGCAGGCCGTCCGCGCCGATGCCGCGGTGGCGGTCGCAAAGCATTTCGATCTGCTCCTTGGTCAGGGAGGCGGCGAGGTCGCGGTTGTCGATGACAACGAAATCGTTGCCGGCACCGTTCATCTTGTAGAAGTGCAGGAGCATGGGCTGGGGCAAGGTGGAGGCTGGGAATTGAAAATCAAGCGGCTGACTTGGTCGCGGCAATGAGCGGGGCGACGAACTCCCGCACCGCTTCCGCGGCCCGCTCCGGATTTAGCTCGATCTGTTTCACGATCGCCGAGCCGACAATCACGCCGTCCGAGGCATTCGCCACCATTTCCGCCTGCTCCGGCTTGGTGATTCCGAAACCGACGCAGACCGGCGTGGCGGTGTGGGCCTTGATCTTCGCCACCTGGGCGCCGATGCCCTCCGAGGGCACGCCGTGAGCCCCGGTGACCCCCGTGCGGGAGAGGGCGTAGATGAAGCCCTCCGCGCTCTCCGCCAGCAGCTTCACGCGGTCGTCCGGCGTGGTCGGGGCGATCAGACGGATGTGCTTCAGGCCCTCGCTCTTCGCCAGGTCGTCGTTTTCCCGCGCTTCGTCCGGCGGCAGGTCCAGCAGCAGGATGCCATCCGCCCCGGCCGCCGCCGCGTCCGCATGGAAGCGCTCGAAGCCATAGGTGAAAATCGGGTTCAGGTAGGTGAAGAGGACGATGGGGGTCTGGTGGGTCTCGCGGAATTTCCGGATCAGTTCCAGGCAGCGGGCCGCGGTCATCCCTGCCTTCAAGGCCCGGTCCGCCGCCATCTGGTTCACGATGCCATCCGCCAGCGGATCGGAAAAGGGCAGCCCCAGCTCGATGATGTCCGCCCCGGCGTCGGCGAGCGTCTTCACGACCTCCAGCGAGGCTTCGAAGGAAGGATCGCCTGCGGCGACATAGGCGACGAAGGCTTTTTTTCCTTCCGAGCGGAGCCCGGCGAAGGCGGCATCGATGCGATTCATGGGCCGCGGAGAATCCTTGGTCCGCCCCGTACTGACAAGAGCGGGTTTGGCTAATGCGGAGGCGTGAGCGGCTTTCCGGTGGCATCGACCACCTCGGCCGTCTGCATCACGATCAACTTCTTCCCGTTCCCTTGGGGAATCACAAGCACGCCATTCCCCGCGGCAGGGAGGAAGTTCGCGCCGCGTCCCCGGGAGGAGGTGCCATCCGGATCCCGGATATCGACGGCAAATTCGACTTGGCTGCCCAGCCCATAAGGGACCGAGGTGGTGGCCATCTTGACGCCGTTCCACTGCGTCGGGTCATGGACTTGCTGGTCCGTGATGAGCACCGTGCCGATTTCGCCTTGGCGGGCGCTGATGACGGGAAGTGTCATCAGCTCGCAGCCCTTCACCATGGCAACCTCCCGGAGGAGAGATTGGGTTTCCTCAGCGTTCATGGCCGCGCCCGAGAGCACGGATGTCGCAATCGAATCATTCACGGACATGATCTTCATGCCCGATTTCATCTGCATCGGCCCGATGTCTCCGCCCGAGGCGAGTTGAACGAGGGAGGCGAGTTTCTCAACCTCCGCCTCGCTGAGGTTTTCGTAGGCGAGGGATCCATCCGGATTCACTTTGAATTCAGCCTCCGGATTGAAGCCTTGGGCTGCCAGGAGGGCCTGGAGGTCGATCCCGGGTGCGGGTTCTTGGTCGGCTTCCGTCGTTTCCGGGTCGCTGAAAAAAAGCTCGGAGGGCTGCTCCAGCCCGTCGAAAGGATCACGGGGCAGCTCCGCCTTGGCGGGGTTTTGCTGGCGTTCCAGGTGGCTCGCCAGGAGCGACTCCAAACCGGGGGCGGCCGGGAGCCTTCCCTTCCGGTGGGGGGATCGGCCGAGCGCCAAAAGCTCGAAGTTCGGCAGGCTGCCCTTCAGCCGGTGGCCGAACAGGGCGGCGACATGGCGCAGCACGGTATCCGCCGGGGCGCGCGGCGTGATGGCGCTGACGGTCTCGCGGGGAGCCGCAGCGGAATGATCGACATCCAGCGGTTGGGCCGTCTCCCCGGTCAGCCTGGCGGCTTCCTCATAGGCCGAGACCACCGCCGCGATGGCCTCGTCCAGGGTGGCATTTTCCAAGGTGATGGGGGGAAGGAAGAAACGTTTGAATTTCTCCTGCTCCGCATCCGGGGCCGGCCGCTTCTCCGTCCGGGGCCGGTTGGTCTTTGTCGGCCGGGACGAGGCGTGGGTCGAGGCGCTGGAGCCGTGGGAAAGCAGCCCCGGGCGGCCGTTTGCGGCACCTTCCAGGGTCTCCCCGGCCCCCAGGCGATCCTCGGACCGGAGCAGAAACAGCGCGAGGAGCAGGACGCAGCTTCCTGCCCCCAGGTATCTCCGCGCGATTTTCCGCTTCATCGGATCCTGTTATCAACAGCGTCTCGGATTTGGCAAGCGGGCTCTGCAGCGAGCCGTTCGGGAGATTCTCCGGG
>CBFGVD010000469.1:0-3255 GCA_965651965.1 uncultured Verrucomicrobiaceae bacterium
GAGATGCGCCTTAGTGACTGGAGTTCAGACGTGTGCTCTTCCGATCTTCCTCGCCGATCGGCACGATCCTCCAGTACAGGGTCTGCCCGGGGCCGGGCACGGATGGCAGGGCGAACCAGGTGTTCGGGCTTTCCCCGAGGTAGGTGGCGCTCCCCGGTGTTCCATTTTCAACCGCAGCGCGGTCCGTGCCGTAGTAAACCTGATAGCGCCGCACGCCGGTGATCGGCAGCCAGCTCAGGCGCTCCGGCTGCGCCACGGTGGAGCCGTCCGCGGGCTCGATCACCAGGCCCAGTGCATCCATGCCGAGCGTGGCGACGAGGTCCAGCCAGACGATGGAGGCGGTGGTGGAGTTGAAATAAACCAGATGCCGGTAGTCCGGCGTGATGGCCTGGACCGTGGCCGCGACCGGCAGGGTGTGGAGGATTTCCCCGCCCCGGCCGGAGTAGATCTCCCGGGCGCCGGCCGCGATCTCGGCACCGGGCGTCATGGAATACACCTCGTCCGGGTAGATCGTCGTCACCGTGTCCGGGTCGGAGGTCAGGAAGGAGCGGTCCTTCACCACCAGATTCCGGCCGTCGGAAGTGATCATGGCCGGGGTATCCAGGGGATCGCGGTCGAAATTCGCCGACCGCGCGTCCGGGGTCCTGGACTCGAAGGCCAGCGTGCCGTCCCCCTTCACGCGGAACTTGCTGATGTAGGTGCCGAGCACCCCGGCGGACCAACCGTATTGCTTCCAGGTATAGATCGCGGAGCCGTCCGGCATCATGGCCAGGCCGCCGATGCCGTCGTCGTTGGAAGTGCCGGTGGAATCCGAGCCGAAGGTCTGGAGCACCTGCCCGGTGGCCCGGTTGAAAACCCGCAGGCGCGGCCCCCACTGGCCGTCCACGTAGTAGAGGATATCGCCCTTGCCCGCGCGCACGTGGGCGTGGGTCTCGTTCTGGCCCCAGTTCGAGTAATCGGCGAGCACATGGGTGCGGGTGAGCTGCAGGGTTTCGAGATCGATCTCCTGGATGCTCTGGTCCACCGCGTTGATCGCGAAAAGCGTGGCACCATCATCCCCGATGTCGCAGTCGGCGGGCTTCCTGCCGAGCGGGATATTCCGGATGATGGTCCGCGTAAGGGTATCGATGACCAGGAGGGAACCGGTCTCCAGGCCGTTGCCATTGAGCGCATAAATCCGCGGGCGCGCGGGGTCCGGCAGGAAGCGGACGATTTTCAGAGGCGCAACCACGACCGAAACCGCGAAACTCCGGAGGGTTCCGCCGGCACCGACGCTGACCGTGGCGTGATGGGTTCCGGCGGGCAAGGAACCGGTGTCGAAACTCAGCCGCAGGGAATTCGGGTGGCTGCCGTTTTCCACCACCAACCAGGGTGCCGAGGAAGCCGCTTCGGGATCCGAAAGCACCGTCCCCGGGACCGATGGCTCGAGCAGCACGTCGATCGGGTCCGGAGAAACCCCGGCAAGCGCGGCCAGGGTGCGGTCGCCGCCCTGGATCGTGAAGGCGGGGGCGTTTATCGTGAAAGTGAGATCCCGGAAGGCTTCCGCCGGGATTTGCTCGTAAGCCATCTCCTGCGGCACGACGGCGAAGCGGGTCGGGTAGTCGCCCGGTGCCAGGTCGCTGCCGTCCAGATGAATGGAGAGCGAGGTGTTTCCTCCGGCGGCCATGCTACCCTGCGGCGGAACGGCCGAGGCCCACGAGGGCCCGCCTTCCACGGTTTCCAGAAAGGTCTTCGCCAGGTCCTGGAAAACCCGGGTGGCATAGAAGCCCCCGGCGGGTTTCGCAAAGAGGAGATAATAGACGCGCGCGGAGGAGCCCAGCCCGCTCACACGGTGGTTCTCCGTGTCGGTGATCAGCGGATGGCTGCGGCTCAGGCCGGCCTTCGATGGAACGAGGATCAACTGGTTGACCGAGGGATCGCCCGCGGCATGGACACGGTGGACGTAAGCGCAGTACGAGGCCCCGCCGCTGGAGACGGAAAATTCGTCCGCACTCACCTGCCCGCTGCCATCCGCACCCAGATTTCCGGTGATGGCGAAGGTATCCACCCCCGCGAAATCCGCCGCCATCACGAAGAGGCCCTCGTACTTGCGGGTGAAATAAGATACGCTGCCGCTGCCGATGCTGCGGCCCGCGATGCCGCTGTCGGAGTAATTCAGGAGGGTTCCGCCCGCGAGGAGGTGGTTGCCACCGTCGTACATGTCGTTGCCACCGTCGCTGATGGAGGAACCGGTGACACCCTCCGCGAAAAGATAACGGTCCGGGATCAGGGAGAGTATCTCCGCCGCGCCTTCGTCCAGGTTTTCCCGCACACTCGCGAGCCCGGTGTCCGCCTGTCCCTCGAATACCAGCTTCCATTCGGCGGGCAGGCTTCCCCCGTTTCCGAGCGTCAGCGGCAATTCGGCGGACATGCCGAAACCTGCCGCAACTTCATGGGGACCTTCGGGCTGCAGGGTGAAGTCCTGCAGCGCGGCCTGAGCCCGGGCGTGCGTGCTCCCGAGGAAAAACGAGGACGCGAGGAGGCCCAGCATGCCAGACACCCGGAGGAGGGGGGATCTTGTCATCCCCCGAGTGCTAAAGGGAGGCCCGCGGGCGGCTCCAGAAAAATAACATTTAAGCAGTGCGAATCATAAAAAATTCACAGAACAGGAGATGGGAAATTCTCCTAGGGCAGGGCGTCCCAGGCGGACCAGAAAGCCCGTGTTTCCTCTTCATCCGGAATCACTTCCACCAGCAGCGTTTGCTCGCCGGGCTCCAGGGTATCGAAACCCTCCTCCCCCTCGATCCTGAGATATTTCATCCCCCACATCGCCGCCCAACCATCAAGACGGACTTGATGGGAATTCAGCATCAGTTCTTTCGCCCGGCCGCTCATCGCTTCCAGACGCGGCAAGCGGGAGAAGATCCGGCCGCCGCCGTTGTTCATCACCACGAGCACCCGGCCCTTGCGCTCGATCTGGCCGAGCCAGGCCGGCGCGGCGAGGTCGTAGAGGGCGGTGAGATCGCCCACCAGGCACCAGGCATCCTCCACATCGGCGGTCCAGCCGAGCCAGGTGGAAAGCTGCCCGTCGATGCCGTTCGCGCCGCGGTTCGCGCGCACGTCCGTGACGGGCTTGTCGCGCTGGGCGAAGAGATTCCATTCGCGGATCGGCAAGCTGTTGCCGAGATAGAGGGAAGAGCCGGTCGAGGCGTAGGCGGAAAGGATGCGGAGCATGCCCGGCTCGCTCTCCGGGTAGGCCTCCAGGACGTTCTCGAT
>CBFGVD010000470.1:0-3244 GCA_965651965.1 uncultured Verrucomicrobiaceae bacterium
CCACGGTGAGGGTGTAGCGCGTATTCGCCTGATAGGTGACGGCCAGGTTTTGCCACACGTCGTATCCCAGCTCCATGCCGAGATGATCCGTGCCCTCCGCGGCAAAGCCGGGGATGTATTCCTCGAAGGCGCTGCCATTGACCGGCCCGTTCGTGCCGGTCCACTCCGGGCTGATATTGTAGGCATACCCGTTGGCGGTCAGGCTATTGCCCTCGAAAGAGGCGTCCCCGACGCTCACGGGCGCGGAGGACAGCGGGCTCAGCAGGGCAATCGCGGCGGACGCGACCCTCAGGATGGGTTTCATGGGGCTTTCTGGCAGGGGGCGAGATCAACAAATGGGCGGAATCATCCCGGAAAGTGACATCCGCCCGCCTTAATGTGACAATAACGGCACAAACGGGCACGTGTCCAACCCGCAGTGCCGGCTCTCCCGGTTCCCGCCGCCGGGGATTGCCAGTGCCCTGTCCGGCAGGCCAGCATCCGGCCATGCTCAAGCTCCTACGGGCCTCCTGCCTGCTCTTCCTGGCCGCCGCCCTCGCCCGGGCGGAGGAAAGGCGCTTCGTCCACGAACGGCCGCTGATGGGCACCCGCTTCGCCATCACCTGCTACGGCACGGACGAAGCCGCGGCCAAGGCGGCGGCGGACGAGGCCTTCGCCGAAGGGGAAAAAATCAATGCCGCGGCCTCCGACTACCTGCCGGACAGCGAGCTGATGCGTCTCTCCGCCAAACCGGGAGAAGCGGTGAAAGTCTCCCCGCTGCTGGCGGAGCTTCTGGACGCCTCCTTCTCCATGGCCCGCGCCTGCGAAGGAACCTTCGACCCGACCCTGGGACCGCTTACGAAGCTCTGGCGGGAAACCCGCCGCACGGGCGTGCTGCCGCCGGAGGATCTGCTGGCCGCCACCCGGGCCCGCTGCGGCTGGCAGGATGCGGTCTGGGACCGGGAAGCCGGCACGATCCTGCTGAAAAAGCCCGGCATGCAGCTCGACCTCGGGGGGATCGCGAAAGGATTCACGGCGGACAAGATGTTCGCCGTCATGAAAAAACGCGGCTTCCCGCGCACCATCATCGCCGCCGGCGGCGACCTGCGGCTCGGCGACCCGCCGCCGGGGAAAACGGCCTGGCGGGTGGGTCTCCAGACCTTCGATCCGGAGGAGCCGGAGGAAGTCGTCGAGCTGGCGAACTGTGCGGTCTCCACTTCCGGGGACCTCCACCAGTTCGTGGAGATCGGCGGAAAGCGCTACTCGCACATCATCGACCCGCGGACGGGTCTGGGCCTGACCGGACGGGTGGCCGTCAGTGTCATCGCGCCCGATAGCACCACCAGCGACCCGCTGGCCACCGCCGCCTGCGTGACCGGCGCGGAAGGGGCGGAGGCATTCGCGCTGAAACGCGGCGCCACGCGGGCGGTCGTGCGGAAATAGCTAGCCTGCCTTCGCCCGTTTCCGCAGTCCCTCCAGCACCATCCCGGCAAGGGGGGAGAGCTTGCCGCGCCAGGCGGCGGCGATGACCAGCTCCGGGCAATCCGGGATCTGCCAGGCGCGCGTGCCCTTGGGGAGCGCGATGCCGGGAGCCTTCACGCTCAGCCCCGCCCCGAAGCCCTGGGCGACGTAGGCATGGACCATCTCCAGCGAGTTCACCTCGATGCGGGAGGGCCAGTCCAGCCGCGCCTTCGCCAACGCTTTCGCGAAAAGGCGGCTCATCGCGGTATCCGCCGGGGGGCGGATCAGGGGCAGGTCCACGGCCATGCCATGCATCCCGGAGCGCGCGACCTTGTAGGAAGAGGGCAGGAGCAAAAGCATCGGCATGGAGATCAGCACTTCCGTGCGGATGCGCGCGGGCGGCCGGGCCTCCAGCTCGCAGACGGCAAGGTCCACCTCTTCCCGCTCCAGCATCGCGAAAGCCCCGCGCTGGTCGGTATCGGAGAGGCAGAGCTCGAAATCCGGCTGCTTCTCCCGCACGGTGGCCAGCACGTCCGGCAAATGCCGCCGGATGATGGTGGCCGGTGCGGCCAGCCGCAGCCGCCGGGATGCCCGGCCCGCGATCCGGGCCGCCACCTCCGGCAGGACCCCGAAGAAGGGAGCCAGGAATTCGTACAGATCGCTGCCCTCCGGCGTGAGCCTGAAAGGCCGCCGCTGAAAAAGGCGCACGCCCAGCTCCGCCTCCAGCAGCGCGATCTGCCCGCTGATGGCCGGCTGCTGGATGCCGTACGGCATGCTCCGCGCCGCCGCCGTGATACCCCCGCTGCGCGCGACGTGATAGAAAAGTTCCAAGTGGTGGAGATTGGGCGTCACGCCACCATTCAACATTTCCCGGCCCGCGCGGACACGCGGAAATCCGGTGAAATCGTTTCCCCGCGCCTGTCCGGTGCTAAAGTCCGGGCATGGAACCGCTGGTTTTGGCCTTCGACGGCGAATGCCTGATGTGCAGCCGCAGCGTCCGTTTCCTCGCGGAGAGGGACCGCCACAAGCGGCTGCGCTTCGTACCGCTCCAGAGCCCGCTGGGCCGGGAGATGGAGCAAGAGGCGGGAAGCGCCGCATTGAGCACGATCCTGGTCAAGGACGGCGGCCGCATCCTGATCCGCTCGGAAGGGGCTCTGAAGGCGCTTGAAGCGCTCGGCGGCGGCTGGGCCCTGCTGGCCCGGATCGCACGGATCGCCCCGCGCCCGCTGCGTGACCGGATCTACGGCTTCATCGCCGCGCGGCGGATCGCGTGGTTCGGCAAGGCGGATGCCTGCGCCCTGCCCTCCGAGGCGGTGCGGGAACGGCTGATCGCCGGGGAGCGGGTTTGACAGCGGGGAGCGCGCCGCCTTTCCTGCCTGCCGTGACGCCCGAGGCCCGAGAGGATTTCGCCTTCGCTTTCCTGAGCATTTTGTTCGAGGGAGCGCCCTTCATCCTCCTGGGCACCCTGATCAGCGGTTTCATCGATATCTACCTGCCCGCGGGCACGATGGACCGGCTGCTGCCGAAGCGGCGCTTCCCGGCGATCCTGGTGGCGGGCCTGCTGGGGGGCATCCTGCCGGTGTGCGAGTGCGCCGTGGTGCCGGTGATCCGGCGGCTGGTGAAAAAAGGCCTGCCGGTCTCCTGCGCGCTGACCTACATGCTGGCCGCGCCGATCGTGAACCCGATCACGGCGTTGAGCACCTGGAAGGCTTTCAAAGGACCCATGATCCCGCTGGGAGACCTGGGACCCCATTCCGCGAGCCTGGTGATGACCGTCTCCCGTCTCGGGCTCGGTTTCCTGGTG
>CBFGVD010000471.1:0-3234 GCA_965651965.1 uncultured Verrucomicrobiaceae bacterium
GCTCCGTCCGGACCCACTTCGGCACAAACCGGGCCGGACCAGGCGTCGGCGCTGTTGTAGATGTTATTGTTGCTCTGGCGGGCCTTGAAGCCCGCACCCTCGCGGGTGATTTCGAAGATGCCCGCGAGCTTGCCCGTGCCCTCCGTGACGAAGGCGGTCGTCTCCCGCCATGCCGCGGGGAAGCGCTCCGCGGTGTAGAAGGCATGACCCGCCCCCGCCGTGTAGCGGTCGAACTGGTCCACCTGGCGGATGTCCAGCGAGCTGGGATTGAAGATCGGGTTATTATCCGCGCGCGGGGTACGCGGTGCCTGTAGCCCCGCGGACTCGTAGTCCGACTTCGCGTGGGTGAGATAGAAAGACGGGTTTCCGTTGGCCGTGGAACCCATGATATCGAAGTCCGAGGTCGTGCCCAGCCCCCAGGTGTTGTTCGTCGTCGGCTGGAGATATTCCAGCTTGGAAGCATCCGGCTTGAAGCGGAAGACCCCCTGGCTGAACTGGTGCTGCTCGCCGCCGACGGTGCCTTTGAAACCGGACTAGCCGATCGTCGCGTAGATCCAGTTGTCGTGGCCGTAGCGCAGGTTGGAGACGCCGGCGTGGGTGTCGCCCATGTTGAAGCCGGTGAAGAGGACCTCCCGGACGTCGGCCTTGTCGTCTCCGTCGGTGTCCTTGAGGAAGATCATGTCCGTCCCGTTGGTGCAGATCACGCCGCCGTTGGCGAAGACCAGCGAGGTCGGGATCGAGAGCTTGTCCGCGAAGGTGGTGAACTTGTCCGCCCGCCCGTCCTTGTTGCGGTCCTCGGCGATGATGATCTTGTCGTTGCCCAGGTTGCCCGCGTGCAGGTTGTTCGGGTAATCGACGGTCTGGATGATGTAGGCGCGGCCCTTGTGATCCCAATTCACGAAGATCGGGTTCAGGATATCCGGCTCGGAGGCGAAAAGCGAAAGCTCGAAACCGACCGGCACCTGGGCGAGCTTCATCGATTCTTCCGGCGAAACCGGCTTCTGCGCCTTGGTGATCAATTCGCGCTTCAGGTAGCCCGGCAGTTCCACCTTTTCCTGCTCCAGCTTCGGCAGCTTGAGGGCCTGGAGCATGCGGTATTTCTCCGGTCCCACGCTCCAGAAAATCCCGCGCTTGATGAAATCGTTGAATTCCGGAAGTCCCCACACCCGGTGGTCATGCCCCGCCGCGGTGTAGAAAACGCGGCCCTTGCCCTGCTCGCGCACCCAGCTCCAAGGCTCCTGGTCGCGCTTCTCCAGGATCACGCGGTCGTCCCCGTGGTTGTCGTGCACGTAGGTTTCGTCCCAGGCCTCGAAGCCGCCGTATCCCTTCATGATCGGGTGGCTCTTGTTGACATTCGTCACCTTGAAAACACCGTCGGTGTGGGACTTGAAGCGCCCGCCCACGAGCTTGACGAATTCCGGGGAGCCGCCATAGCAGGCGGAGGCGCAGTGGATCGGCAGGAAGGCCCCGCCCTGCTCCACGTAATCGGTCAATGCCTTGAGCTGATCGGGCGGCATCGGCCCGTTTTGCTCCCAGTTGCCGTACATCAGCAGCGCGTCGTATTTCTTCAGCGTGCCGGGATTGAGGACCGCCGCGGGATCCTCCATGTAGGTGAAATCGATGCCCTCCGTGCCGAGGTGCTTCTTGATGCTCCGGTAGCGCGAGATCGGGTCGTGCGCCGCGTGCGCGCCGGTAGGGGCACCGAAGAACAGGACCTCGAGCCGCCGGGCTTCCGGTTTCGGCACGATGAGCGGTTTGGCCAGCACCGCGCCCAGCGCGGCCAGCGGGATGAGAATGGAGAGACGGAACGCGTGCATGAAAATCGGGTTTCAGATGGATCGGTCGCAGTAGCCAACGTGCCCCAAACGGGCGGCTTTTCAAGTTGGCGCAGAATCGCTCAGAGAGCTTGTAGGATTGCGGGAAGCACTTGTATGTTTTCGCCAGTGGACACGCCCAACGACCTGCGCCGATGGATGGAAGAGCTCCCCCCGGGGCAATTCCGTCACCTCTTCGACCATCTCCCCGGAACCCTCTTTTTCGCAAAAGACAGGGAGGGCCGCCTGATGGCAGGAAACCCCGCTTTCGTGAAACGCTGCGGCTTCCAGCGGGAAGATCAGATCGTGGGGCTGACCGACAAGCAGATCTTCCCCCCGCGCCTGGCGGACAAGTATCACCGGGACGACGAAAAGGTGATCGCCACGAAGCAGCCGCTGCTGGGGCTGATCGAGCTCTTCCCGAATGCCCAGGGCCGCCCGGAGTGGTTCATCACGGACAAGCTGCCGCTCTTCGACAAACACGGGAACGTCTGCGGTCTCTGCGGCACCGTCCGTTCCTACGAGGAGCAGCGCGCGGCCATCCAGCCCTACCTGGAACTCGCCGAGGTGGCGGAGCATCTGAAGGCGAATTTCCGCGAGCGGCTGGAAGTCGCCGAGCTGGCGGAAATCGCGGGGCTTTCCGTCCGGCAATTCGAGCGGAAATTCCGCAAGACTTTCCAGACCACTCCCCGCAGCTACCTGATGCGCATGCGCGTGATCAAGGCCTGCGAACTCCTGGCGGGCTCGAACATGCCGATCACGGAGGTGGCGCTGGAATCCGGCTTCTACGACCACAGCGATTTCTCCCGCCAGTTCCGCAAGCACATGGGGCAGGCCCCGACGGCCTACCGGAGGGAAAAGCGGACCGCCAAAAAAGCCTGACCGGAGCACCCGTACGGCTGCCGGGCCATGGAAACGGGTGGCGGCAGCGCGAAATCCCGCTTTAGATGCCGCCGATGAAATTCTCGATCCTCATGGCCGCCGGAATTCCCCTGATCTCCCCCGCCCTCGCCGGTGTGAAATCCGGCCACGCGGAGGCGGAACTTCTCGGCGGGGTGTCCACCTACCGGGCGGGCAAACCGGTGCCGCTCGGCATCAAGCTGAGCTTCGACCCCGGCTGGCACGGCTACTGGATCAATCCCGGGGAGGCGGGCATGCCCCTCTCCGCCAAGTGGACGCTGCCGGAAGGCTGGACGGCGGGCGAACTCCGCCATCCGGCCCCGAAACGCTTCAAAACCGGCGAACTCTCCGGCTTCGGCTACGAAGGGGAGGCCGTTTACCTGGTGGACCTCACCCCGCCCGCCGGGGCCGAAGGCGAAGCGGTGTGCAAGGTGAAGCTCTCCTGGCTGACTTGCAACGACAGCGCCTGCGTGCCGGGGGACGCGGAACTTTCCCTGAAAATCCCCTCCGGAGACGGCTC